>JAIRWP010000024.1 GCA_031268845.1 Lactobacillales bacterium
TTATTTCCAGAAAGTTGCTCCACAACATCACACGAACAAAGGCTCATTGGCAAGGAAAAGGATGGAAAATTTTTCTTTTTGAAAAGACATTTTTGGGACATTTTCAAATGTTATTGACACGTTGTTTTGTGTAGCATTTAGTTGCTATGAATTTATGGTGTTCAAATCTTATATTTTATGCTAAAATAAGTTTGTTTCATATGAGTCTAGAAATTCTCTCCTTTCCATTTTATCAATTAGCTGTTACCGTATAAGCAATCAAAGTATTGTTTATACGGTTTGTTTTTACTTTTAAGACATGCAATAATAATGTCACTCTTGTAATTTTCTTTTTATAGGTATAAATAATGGAGTGATAATTTTGATAAAAAAACTGCAAAAAGTACTTAATCATCCTAAATGTAAACGTTTTTTTGCAATTATAAGAGCTCACTTCTCCTTCGCTGATATTGGCATGACATCCATTGTTTCTGCATATTATTTCTTATTATCACTTTTTCCATTACTAATAGCAGCGGGAAATATTTTGCCTTATTTAAACATTGATCCTGCTTTCGTTTTGACCTATCTAAAACAAATGTTGCCCAAAGATGTTTTCAACATTTTGAAAAGTATCATTCAAGACCTTTTAACTAAACGTTCTACAAGCTTACTTTCAATTTCAGCGATCATTACTTTATGGTCAGCTAGTCGTGGCATTAATGCTTTGCAACAAGGCATAAATCGCACCTACGGAATAAATAAACAACATAATTTAGTAATCAACCGTTTAGTTAGCTTTTTTGTGATGTTGTTGTTAATCGTTGTTTTAGTTATTGCAATGGCAGTGATTAATTTTGGTCAAAATATTATTAATTATTTGCAGACAAAATTTGCCATTGATATAAGTTTTTTAAATAATATTCATAGTTGGATTATTATTTTATCCATCATTATCATTTTTTTACTACTAGCAATAATGTATTATGCTGTGTCCAATATTGTTATCCCGCGCAAAAGATATCTTTTGCCTGGAGCTGTTTTTGCAAGTTTGAGTTTATTTATTTTGTCGCACGCTTTTGGTTTATATGCTAAATATTTTATAACCAAGATAAATGAATATCGTTGGCTTGCGTCATTTGTTGTATTGATGTTTTGGTTAGTATTTTTAGCGCGGATTATTATTTTAGGTAGCATGATTAATTCCATACTCATGGAGTATTTTACTGGAGCAAAACCAGTGATTCGTGATCAGCAGCTATATTTATGGATGAAAAGCAAGAAAGAAAAGTTGGAGCTTAAAAGAAAAAACAATGAAAAAAAATAATGAATCGATGATCATTACCTCAGTTATGAAAGAAAAGCAAAATTATCACATTATTTTAGACAATGGTGAAAAAATAGATGTTACAGAAGATATGTTAATTTCTTATAATCTGTTTAAGGGTAGTGAAATCAGTGAAGCAAAACTACTAAGTATTAAAAAAAACACAGTTAACTCCAAAGGGTTACAACTAGCATATGTTTATTTAAAAAAACAACTGCGCACGGAAAAAGAAGTTCAAGAATTTTTAAAAAAGCAAAAAGTTTCAAATGATGCTTTAGAAAAGATTGTGAAAAAACTGCAAGGTTTGCAACTTATCAATGATAAAATTTATGCTGAAAGTTATGTTCGAACAAAGACTCGTTTGAGTCAAAAAGGTCCACAGTTGATAAAACAAAATTTATTGAAAAAAGGTGTTAGTGAGAATGTTATAAATAATGCATTGCTAGAGTATTTTTCAAATGAGCAACAAATAAATAATGCAAATAAATTAGCGGTAAAATTGGCCAAAAAATATCAAACAAAGAGTCATAAAGAGAGATTACAAAAAGTATATCAAGGTTTGATTATAAAAGGATTTAGCTCAGATATTGCAAAAGAAGCCATGGAGAGCCTTGAATTAACAAAAGATGAAAATCATGAATGGGCACAGCTACAAAAAGAAGGGGAAAAAATCTGGCAAAAAACATCACGTTTAGAAACTTGCAAACGTCGACAAAAAGTTAAGCAAAATTTGTATCAAAAAGGATTTTCCATTGAAAACATTAAATCTTTTATTGAATCAAAAGAAATATAGTCGATTAGCTGCTTAATTTGCGCTAAATATACATTTGTTATTAGTGTTTTCTCATTTTTATATTATTGAAAATTTTCAAACAAACAATAATATTGATTTATGCTGTTTTTATTAAAAAAGCTTTAAGCAAGCGTTACAGACCAAAATATTTATAGCAAATCATTAAAAAAATATTTTCAAAAATTTACTAAAAAAAGATTGTTTACACATTAAAAGACAAAAATCGCTTAAAATTAATAATTTATTTGTTGTCTTTTCCTTTTCTTTGATATAATCATGAACGGAAAAGGCAGGGCTTATCTGCTTTACCTGATTTTTAAATTTGAAAGGGTGCTTTATCAATATGAATAAAAGTAATTTAGTAGATGCAGTTGCTGAAAAAACTGGATTAACAAAAAAAAATTCTGCTGCTGCTGTAGATGCAACTTTTAAAACAATCCAAGAAAGTCTAACAAAAGGTGAGAAAGTTCAATTAATCGGTTTTGGTAATTTTGAAGTTCGTCAACGTGCAGAACGCAAAGGACGCAATCCACAAACGAAAAAAGAAATCATTATACCTGCTTCAAAAACACCAGCATTTAAAGCAGGAAAAGCATTAAAAGAAGCTGTAAACTAAGTCTTTTTAATACGTTT
Organism: Lactobacillales bacterium; assembly: GCA_031268845.1. Taxonomy (GTDB): domain Bacteria; phylum Bacillota; class Bacilli; order Lactobacillales; family Streptococcaceae; genus JAIRLR01. The sequence goes on from JAIRWP010000024.1 coordinate 2,733, forward strand.
TGATGAAAAGCCCGTTGTATTAGACTTAGTTTAGAGTATGTAATAAGCATTATTGGCACTTCTAGATCTGTCCAATAATGCTTATTTTTCGTTAATGAAAAAGTTTTTTATTGATTTGTACTTTTTTGAATTGCTTGCGTGTCAATTGTTAACTTCACTTTCGTTGTTTTTTTATCTTTTTCGCGATAATACGTAATTTCAATTGTATCTCCTACTTTATGTTTATAAAGCGCTGATTGTAATTCTACAGATGTTTTTACAGCTTTTCCATCTAATTCGGTAATAACATCATACTGCTTCATTCCTGCAGCTTCTGCTGGTGTTGCAGGGGCAACTGTAAGAACTGCAATACCTTCCTTAATTTCTGAAGGCAATTTAAGATACTTCTCAATTCTCACTTTAGGAATTCTACTTAAATCAGCCATTGTAATTCCTAAACCAGGTCGCTCAACTTTCCCTTTTTCTTCAAGTTGGTTAACAACTGTAACAACATCATTAGATGAATTAGCAAAGCCCATTCCTTCTACGTTGTCACCGCTATTTTTAATTGAATTAATACCCATTATTTGTCCTTCAATGTTAAGCAGTGGCCCTCCAGAGTTGCCAGGATTAATGGCTGCATCTGTTTGAATTGTTGCCATACTAGTAGTTTCGCCCTGAGCGTTATTAAATGTCACCTGCCGCTCTACAGCAGAAACAACCCCTACTGTTACAGAATTAGAATATTTGCTTCCTAATGGCGAACCAACTGCAATGGCTGTCTCTCCAACTTCTACTTTTGAAGAATCAGCAAACTCTGCTACCACTGTCACTTTATCTGCCGGAATCTGAACTACTGCTAAGTCAGAATACACATCCCTTCCTACTAGCGTTCCTGTAACCTTTTCTCCATCTGATAAAATAACTTCTAATCCTTGTTGTCCATCAACGACATGATTATTTGTCACCAAATAAGCCTTATCGCCTTCTTTTTTATAAATAACACCCGAGCCTTCTGAAATAGGTTCTAGCTCTCCTGAATCAGAAGATTTTTCGGATTCACTATCACCAAAAAGAGAGCCAAAATCCGCTGCTGCAGCTTTGGAAGATTGTAGATTAACTACCGAAACAACTGCCGGTTGAACTTTTTTAACCACTTCTGTCACATTGGATGTATTTTTGTAAACATTTTTACTGACAGTATTATTTCCAGCATTTTTGACACTTGTTGTTTGATTGTTTAGTAAATTGTTATCTAAAACGTAAGTTCCGCCAACAATTAAAAGTGCGCTTAACGCACCACCAGCTAAACTAACCAAAAAAATTTTTTTACTTTCCTGAGCCATTAATATACGCCTCCATATTCTATGTATTTTATTTAATCTTTTCTTTACCAAAAGCGCAAGAAAAATCTTTCCCTTATGAATTAATTCTAAAAAAACTTCCTTAAACGAAAGTTAAAATTATTTCAAAACCCCATAGTAGTTTATCATCGTATAAATAGACATAATTAATATTAACGAAAGTGTTGGCACAAGAATGTTTCTAACTTGCTTTTCACTAATCTTTAAAATCTGTTTTCTGCTATTTAGTAAAAAGGCAAATACTGGAGAAATAGCAATAAAATATCGACCTTGAATCCCTGCAATATCATCCATTCTGCCAACTGGGTTATAAGTTATATAAAGAGCTAAAAAAGTAAAGAAAGTAAAACTTAACGCAGTTATCAAGAGTATGATTTTATCGATAAGCAAGAAATAAAGTTTATCTGCGCTTGAATACAAAATTGTAAATAACAGCAATAGAAAATACAGAATCTGCCAATACCAGGAGATATAATAAAGAAAACTGTTTGTAATAGAGAGAATTTTTTTGCCGAGAATAAAATTCTGAAAAATATTTTTTAAAAATAGTGTTGGATGCTTCATGACGAACTGCGTCTGCAAACTTGGTTGCGTGAAATCTTGATAGCGAATGTCCATCTTTGGCATTTGCAAATCCCACAATAAATACAATCCTGCTGCTGTTAATAAAATGCCAACTCCCCATATAATTTTTCTTTTCACCGAAAATTTTGCATTAGGAATTAAAAAGAAGAGAAAACCTAAAAAAAGGCCGGTTTGTTTCATTAAAAAGGAGATAATTAACAATATTCCTGCTAGTAAAAGTTCTGAATTAGAAACTTTTTTTCGAGAGCGCATCCTTAAAATAAATGAAAAAAAGAAAAAAGCTACCGCGTTGATCGCGGCATCTGTATGCGTTGATGTTGCTAAAAACAGCGCCATTGGATTTAGCATCAGCACCATCAAAATCCATTTTCCTTTTAAACTTGGAAAAAAAAATAAGGAGAGCAAGCAAAATAAAAAATAAAAAAGGGTGTTGAAAAATCGCGCGACATAATACTGAATTAGAATTGAGTTTGTAAAAAATTTTCCTACAAAAATGCCTAGTGAAGTTGGTAAAAAAAGCACTGGATGATAAAAAGAAATAGTTGCTGTATCAAAAAAAGAGAGCTTTTTTGAATTATAACTTCCTTTTAACATATCTATGTAGCGATATTTTGCCTCTTCTGCTTTTTCAGAATAATAAAATTCTTTATAAAAACTAAACAAGGTGGATAAACTTTTCGGCAAATCAAAACCATAACTCTTTTTTGTTGCAGAAATTTTTTTAGCATGCGGCAAAATTTGCCCTTGTGTTAAGGCATAAGCTTTACCAAAATGACCTTCCTCATCTGGTGTGCTTAAAGGGGCATTAAAAAGAAACATGAGTGCTGCAAAAAGAGAAAATAAAACGACAAACGATCCTATACAAAAATCGAAATTTTTCCTGCCTAATCCAAAAATCATTTTTATACTCCGTCAAACTTTTTGAAGATGGGCAAATCTAGCCTAATAAATTTTTTCAATATTACGAATCAAATATTTTTGTTTTGTAAAAACTAAACGTACTAATAAATCCATATATTTAATAATCATTGTTAGAAATATAAACAATCCCATAAAACCAAAGGATAAGAAAAGCATGGTCGTTGTCCAACCTTCAATGGTTGCGCGTGTAATAAACATAAACACCGTGTAGCTCACTACAAATAAGGTGATACACATCATAATAATGGCAATTCTTACCGACCATTTATAAAAAAAATCAGTAAATAAAATCAAATTATTCATTGCTAACTTTATTTTTTCATTTTTCATTGATGGAATGAAGATATCTTTTATTTTTTCATACTCGATCCGTTTTAAATTTAAGCCAGCTGTGGCGTATGACGCTTTGCGATAAGGGAGATGTTCGCTCATGCTATTTACACGATTAATTGCTCGACGTGATAAAAGGCGAAAACGTTCTGTTCCCAGTTTATATTGCATATTGGCATATTTATTAAAAACGCGATAAAACTGCTTAGATAACCATTTTTCACTATTTTTTTCAGCAGCGACAACAATGTCTTGATTTTGCAACGCTTTAAAATACATATCCATAATTAGTTCAGAATGATAATTGACAGCAATCATATCAAATTCATAAACGAAATCTCCGATTGCCAAATCAACTCCTGCTTGCATCGTTTTTTCAAGACCTTGAAAATAACTCATCGTAACCACGGAAAGCGAGCCTTCTTCTTTTTCCAAAATTTCTTTTAATCGCTCTATTGTTTGATCACTAGAAGCGTCATTTACAAAAATTATTTCATAATTAAGAAAATGTTTTTTGAGTAGTTTATTTGCAATTTGATAAAATTCTTGAATTTCATTTTCATTATTATGTATATAAGCTACCAGAGAAATAAAATTTTGTTCCTTCTCTGCATTCACTGCATATCAACATCCCATCATCTTTAAACAAATTAACACGTTTTAAAATACAAACGAATTATATCTAACCAACGCTTTTCCGTAAAGATCTCTAATTGCGTCATCAAATACATTGTTATTGCTCAATACAATCTTCTACTTTTCGATCGCATAAAAAATCCGTGTATCTTGCTGGTCAAGTACACGGGTTCTCTTTTTCTAGTCTTCTAACAGGTTCTTAGGATAGGTTTATTCTTGTTGAACAAATATATCGCAGTTTTATGATTAATAGCGGTTCAACGTACCATAAATAAGATTATTCTGTTTCAATCAAGCCATATTTACCATCTGAACGACGATAAACAATCGCTGTCGTTTCTGTTTCAGCATCTAAATAAAGAAAAAAATTATGACCTAGCATATTCATTTGTAAAATCGCTTCTTCGCTATCCATTGGTTTTAGAAAAACACGTTTTGTTCGCATAATTTTTAATTCACTTACTTCTTCTGCTTTATCTAAAGCTAAATCAGAAAAGAGCATTCTTGTGGGTTCGGCTTTACGATGTCTGCGATTAACTTTGGTTTTATATTTGCGAATTTGACGCTCTAATTTATCTGTTACAAAATCCGCACTAGCGTATAAATCAGGGGAAGTTTCTTCTGCACGAAGCACCAAATTCGGAAGTGGTATTGTCACTTCAACCTTAGCTGTTTTTTCTGTATAAACTTTTAAGTTAACATGAACTGTTGCTGTAACATCATTAAAATACTTTTGAATTTTATTAATGCGTTTTTCTATATAATCACGAATTGCTTGAGTAACCTCGATATTTTCACCACGTATGTTATATTTAAACACAACAACGACTCCTTTCGAATAAACAAGAAAACAGAAAGTATCTGCTATCTCTATAAACATCATTATATATAAGCTCTTTTTTATTTGAAAGAAATAACTATTTTAATTTCATGAAAAATAATTAATCCCCATTGCTGTTTTGACCTCACTTAATGTTTGTGCTACAACTGCTTGCGCCTGCTTACTGCCTTTCTTTAAAATCCGTGTTATTTCGCCCAAATCTTGTGCATACATTTCACGTTTTTTACGTATTGGCTCTAATTCACGATTTAGAATTTCTAATAAATAACGTTTAACTTTTACATCGCCTAAACCGCCGTGCTGATAGTGTTCTTTCATTGCTTGAATTTGCTTAAAATCTTCTGCGCGCCCAAAAACATCCAGATAGTGAAATACCATATTTTCTTCAATTTGCCCAGGATCTTCCACACGAACGTGATTTGGATCTGTGTACATACTCATGACTTTCTTTTGCAATGTGTTTGCATCGTCTGCTAAAAAAATCCCATTATTAAGCGACTTGCTCATCTTGGTGTTGCCATCTAAACCAGGCAACCTTCCGGCTGCTTCATTGTCTGGGTACAGTCCTTTAGGCTCCACTAAAACATTAGTTTGATATGTATAGTTAAAACTACGAACTATTTCGCGAGTTTGTTCAATCATCGGTTTTTGATCATTTCCAACTGGGACTTTCATTGCCTTAAACGCTGTAATATCGCTAGCTTGACTAATAGGATAAACAAAAAAACCTGTTGGTACACTTCCGCCATATCCCTTTTGTTCAATCTCTGTTTTCACTGTTGGATTGCGGTGCAGGCGTGCTATAGACACCAAATTCATATAATACATTGTTAACTCGGCTAACTCTGGAATTTGTGATTGGACAAAAAGTGTTGCAAGCTTTGGATCAAGTCCAACTGCCAAATAATCAAGCGCTACATCATATAAGCTTTTCCGAATTTTCTCAGGATCCTTAGCATGATCAGTTAGTGCTTGTTGATCAGCAATCATCACAAATAATTTATTTTGAGAATTTGCCTGCAGATGCACTCGATTTTTCAATGATCCAACATAATGGCCAAGATGAAGCTTGCCTGTAGGGCGATCACCCGTTAATACAATTTCTTTTGTTGTCATGTAATTCCCTTTCACTAAATTCCTTGCCATCTTCCGTAACGCGCACGTGCTCCGCCAATTTTTTTAGGACGACTGACCGCTGCCGTAACATGAGCTAAACCAATCTCTTTACGCTTAGGCCGAAGCGGCACTTGCACATGTTTAAGATGCATGCCAATCAAAGTATCCCCGATATCAACTCCTGCATCGGCAACAATATATTCCACTTCTACAGGTTGTTTCATTAACTCAAAAGCTGCAAGCTGTCCGCTACCTCCTGCATGTACACTTGGCAAAACATCTACTATTTCAAAACCTCTTTGCTTGGCAATTTCTTCCTCCAGTACTAATGCTCGATTTAAATGCTCACAACCTTGAACTGAGAGCCAAATTTTGCACTTACGCAACAAAGCAAAGACAGTGGAGATAATTGCTCGTCCGACTTCAAGTGATGAATTTTTCCCGATCACACTACCTAACACTTCTGAAGTGCTTAAACCCACAACAAAAAGACTTCCCTGCTTAAGTTTAGCTTGCGTTAAAAGATCAAGCATCACTTCGTGAGTTTGATCTTTAATATCTTCGATTGAAAAATCCATGTTTCTCCCTCCACTTCGCATTGATTTTTCCGCTCTTTAAAACAAAAATATCAGTTCCAATCATACAACGGAAAGCTATCTGTTAGTGATAAGACATCTTCTTTAATGCTGCGAAGTGTTCCTTCATCTGCTCCACTTGTTAGTGCTCTAATAATTAAGCGCGCAACTTCTACGGCTTCTTCTTCCTTCATGCCTCGGCTTGTAATTGCAGGTGTTCCTATACGGATGCCAGAAGTTTTAAAAGGTGACAGTTGTTCATAAGGAATATAATTCTTATTCACTGTGATATTTACAGAATCTAGTAGACTTTCGGCTTCTTTTCCATTCATTCCCATCTCTGTTACTTTCAGTAGCAAAAGATGATTATCTGTTTCCCCGCTAATCACCCGAAGACTAGCTTCATGATTAAAAATAACAGCCATTGCTTGCATATTATTCATAACTTGTTGCTGATATTCTTTAAAAGCAGGATCAAGTGCTTCTTTAAGAGCTACTGCTTTGGCAGCAATCACGTGTTCTAAAGGCCCACCTTGAATTCCTGGGAAAATATTACTGTTGATTTTTTTCGCTAGCTTTTCATCATTGGTTAAAATCAAACCACCACGTGGCCCGCGTAGCGTTTTATGGGTCGTACTTGTTGTAATATGTGCAAAAGGAACAGGAGACGGATGTAAGCCTGCAGCAACAAGTCCTGCGATATGTGCCATATCAACCATTAAAAAAGCACCGACTTCATCTGCAATTTCACGAAATTTCTTAAAATCAATCACTCGCGAATAAGCAGAGGCACCGGCAACAATTAATTTTGGCCGATGTTCACGTGCAAGTATGCGAATTACATCATAATCTAATGTTTCTGTAACAGGATCTACGGTGTAAGAAACAAAATGATAAGTTTTACCTGAAAAATTTACGGAAGAACCATGTGTTAAATGCCCTCCTGCCGCTAAATCCATCCCTAGAACAGTATCTCCTGTTTCAATCAATGAAAGATAAGCTGCTGCATTTGCCTGTGAACCAGAGTGAGGCTGAACATTGGCAAACGAAGCACCAAAAAGCTTTTTAGCACGCTCGATGGCCAAGTTTTCGACAACATCCACAAATTCACAACCACCATAGTAACGCTTTTTAGGATACCCTTCCGCATATTTATTAGTCAAAACACTGCCTTGTGCTGCCATCACTGCTTTTGAAACCACATTCTCTGAAGCGATTAGCTCGATATTATTCTGTTGACGCTGTTTTTCCTTTTCGATTGCTTCCCATAGTTCTGGATCAAACTCTTTTGCATCAGGCTTATCAAAAATCATTTTATCTCCCCCTTAAACTTTTATAAAATTTCTGCAATTTTACCATATAATTTCACATATGTTTTCGCAAAACTTCTTTTAACTGCTCTTTTGAATGCACGCCAACTAATGTTTCTACTACGTCGCCATCTTTTTTTAATAGAAGTGTAGGAATTGATAAAATATTAAAGCCAAACGGAGTGATTGGATTTTCGTCAACATCCATTTTGACAATTTTTACCTCCGTTTCATCGTATTCTTCTGCTAGTTGTTCTAAAATTGGTGCTTGCATGCGACAAGGTCCGCACCACGCAGCCCAAAAATCAATTAACACCAAACCTTCATCAGTTTTTTCGTTAAATATTTTATCCGTTACTGAAATCATTTTCTTCCCTCATTTCTTTAGCTAGTTCAATTATAAACTAATTGCTATACATCCACATATTTTATGTAAAACCAATTAACAAGAAATTTGTAAAAAAATTGGGTAATTTTTTACCCAATTATGACCATTTTTCACTTTGTCATCCTTCCTTGCAGGTCAAGTAAGTAGAGAATTTTCCCCATTTTAATTTTACGCTAAAAACCTGATATACACTTAATTTTGTTGCGCGCAAACAAAATTTTTTTTGGGGGAAAATAAAATGAAATTTAAAAATATAATTTTAGCAGGAGTATCTATTGCTGCTTTGGGTTTTGCTTTTGTATCTGAATGTAGTGCAGATACATTTAATGCCTATAATTATGGAAAAAGTGTTTATCAAATGCATGAGCAAGAGCTTAATAAACTTAATCAGGAGACTAGAAATAATAAATGTTTACAAACTATTTTGGAAAATTTAAAAAAAATATCAAGGGGAGAATTAGAAGCTCCGAATCCTGAGGTGGAGAAAATATCTTCTCTTTGGCAACAATTTAAAAATTTTTCACCTGAACAGTTAATAAGTTGGCGTGAGGAATATATTAATAGTAATTTTCAAAGACTTAATGCTAATAATGTTAAGGGAATAATGGAATTCTTTATAGAATATAGCACATTGTTTAGTAATGATAGGATTTTTTCCATAACAAAAGATGATCCAAATTCAAAAAAATTTCAAATCATTGTCCATCCTTCGCTTTCTAGAAATTTGCCAGAAATGAGATGTAAGGATACTGAAATTCAATATGCAAAACAAATTATATACAGTAGCTTTTTTAATGATAAAGATGTTCCAGAAGGATTAACAGAAAACATAAATAAACAAGGCAAAAATATTTTTCGTGAACGTTTAAATAAAGTTATCACAGCTTTTGCATCTCCAGTATCTAAAGAAACTTTAAAAAATAATTTAAAACAAGTTTTTGAACTTAATGTACATGCGTATGGAATGGAGAAAAAACAAGGAGAACTTACAAATTGTGATAATTTAAAAAAATTCCGTATTTTTGTAAATCATCTTGGAGAGGATAGTAAAAGCTTATATAATCTGTCTGACTTGCCACCAGGAGTAATGGAAATATTTAACCAAGCTGTTCAAGATGTAAAAGATTCATATATTGATTTATTTGATAAATCTGACAATTTTAGCGCTGAATCAAAACTTAAAATTAAAGATAAAATATTAAATGTATCTGTTAATGATTATCAGAGTGATCCACCGCAAGGAAATTATCTTCAAACTTTGTCTTTAACTGAAAATTTTCAAAAAAATGTAACTAATCTTTTAAAAAATCAACATTGGAAATTTAATAATATAAATGGTAAACAATGTGTTATAGCTATTCCGATTTAAAATAAGCTGTGATAGCATCCTGAATTGTTAAGTAATTTTTAGAATTCAAACGCAACCAATTTTTTAAATTTGCCCATAGTTTTTCAATTTTATTTTTGTC
>JAIRWP010000044.1 GCA_031268845.1 Lactobacillales bacterium
TCTGAAGTTTTGTTATGAAATGGCTGATCGTATTATCTTTATGGAAAACGGCAAAATAACCATCGATGAAAAAGCTACTGATTATTCAAGTTTGGAGGATTTTGAGAAAAATTATGCAAATCGAATGCTAAACACAACGTTTGTGGGGAGTTAGTTATGTGGGGATATGCATATCAAAATATTTGCTTTTTTAAAAATAAAAAAATTGAGATAAATTAAGGAGATATTTTATGGAGGCTTATACTTACAGTTATATAAAATTTTTTAAAAATCAAAAACAACATGTGCTATGTGTAATTTTATTGCTAATTTTTTATTCTTTTATTTATTTCCAGTGTAAAAATTCTCTGGGAGCAGAGTTTTTATTTTTATTCTTACCGATGATTTATAACAATTTAATTCTTCCTGCTTATGAAGAAGAATTTAAAAATGGTATGGCTGAGTGCCAGATTTTAAAAAAGTATAACCGAATTACTTTCTTTCTAGAAAAAAATTTATTTTTTCTTTTGGCTAGCATTGTTTTGAGTGTGTTGATGAGCATTGTTTTTATGCTTATAGCTCCTAATGTAGGGATAGTAATTTTCATTAAACTAACGACGATTGTGGTAATTGAAACACTTGTTTTTTCTATGCTGGCTTATTTTATTAACTTTATTATTGAATCAAAATCAATGGTTCAATATGTATCTTTAGCAATTGGATTTGGCTGGGTCTTTTTTCTTTTGAGATATGGTTCTCCTAGGGATGATTTTTTAAAAAGTTTATTTTTTACTTTATTAGCAACAATTTTAATGTTTATTGTAAATACGATTTATGTTGAAAAGAGATATCGATTAACCCAGCAAAGGAGGTGAGGTAAAATGATTATTAGTTGAGTATACTATTGTTTGGTTAAAAATTAAGGAGGTGAAAAGATGTCATCTAGAGAAGTTGATCAATTAGTCGGTAAAGCATTTGAAGAGCTTTCAATTGAAGAAATGCAAGAATTGCAAGGAACAGGTGAGGTAGAAGATGAAAGCTCACCAGCATGTGTATCAGCGCTTATTTCGTTTCTTGCTACAGCTGCTGTTTGTCCAGCAAAAGGTAAATAATAATATTTGTAAAAAGTTGAATTAAAAATTTTTGAGGAGGAAGCTAATGTTATCTAAAGAAGTTGATCAATTAGTCGGTAAAGCATTTGAAGAGCTTTCAATTGAAGAAATGCAAGAATTGCAAGGAACAGGTGAGGTAGAAGTCGAAAGCACGCCAGCATGTTTCGTTGGATCAGCAATTGTTTCGGCAGCAGTTTCAGTTGTAGCTTGTCGACCAACGCGTGTGCATTAATCAAAATAAAAATTAAAAAATCGTATGAAAGCAATGATTCTAAATCTTTGTTTTCTGCGATTTTATCTTTTTAAGATTTTTATAAAAAAATAGGATATATGTTGGAGATTATTTTATGAAAAGAGTAATGGCATATATTGGAACTAAAAAAAAGTCGGAAATGCTTGATAGTGAGAATTTTTCAGAGTATGTAATGAATTACAAAGTTAAGGAATCATTAAAAGATGCGTAGAGTTAAATTTATTGAACAAATGGAGCATAGTGAGTGTGGCTTGGCCAGCGTAGCAATGCTAATTAACTATTTTAAAAAGAATATTGAGTTATCTGAATTACGTAAAAAATATGGCGTTCCAAATGGAGGATATACTGTTTTTCAAATTAAAAAAGTTTTAAAAGATTATGAAATTTTAGCAAATGTTATTCGTATAAAAGATAAAAATTTTATGTCTCAAATCCCTTTGCCATTTATTGCCTATTGGAATGAGCATCATTTTATTGTCATCGAAAAGTATTCTTCTTCAAGTGTACGTGTTGTTGATCCTGGAAAAGGTAAATTAACATACTCTATTGATGAATTTTATAAAAAATTTTCAAATATTGTTATTTACGCACAAGACTGTTCAAAGCGTATTAATGAAAAAGTCAAAATTAATTCTGATTTGTTAGCAATCTTGAAAAAGAATAACAAAGTATTGTTGAATACGCTTTTTTACACAATAATAATTCAAGTCTTAAGCGTGACCATTCCAGTGATTATGAAAACAATTGTTGATAGAGCTACACAAAAAGTTCATTTTTCATTTATTTCGATATGGGCATGTTTGATTGGCATTTCTTTTCTATATTATTTTTTTAGTGTTGGAAGAAGAAAAATTATCAATCGTTTGCAAATTTGTTTTGATAAAGACTTGCTTCAGACGACTATCGATCATTTAATGAACTTACCGATGGCATTTTTTACTAATCGAAATAAGGGTGAGTTGATGTATCGCATTAATTCAAATACTTATATTCGTTCTGTGATGTGTGATCGACTGATTGGATTGATTGTGGATTTTTTATTTCTAATTTTTTATTTTGCGCTTATGTTTTATTATTCTGCAATATTAGCAACGGTGACTTTAATGATTTCAACGATTTTAGTTATCTTTTCGATTTTAAATACAAAAATGAATTTCAAAATTAATCAAAATCAAATGACCATCACTGCAAAAGCACAGAATTTAGTAACAGAAATCATCAATAATATCATTACAATAAAATCGGTTAGTGCAGAAAATGAAATGTATCAAAGATGGAAGAAAAATTTTGATCAGCAAATGGATTTAGAAACTGAAAAAGTTCAGAAAACTTCTCGTTTAATGAATATTCCAACAACAATCCAAGTTGTTTATCCTTTGCTGATTCTTTCGTTAGGGATTTTATTGCAGCAGCAAACTGATTTAACGTTAGGAACAATTATTGCTTTTAATACTTTAGGAGTAATGTTTTTAACACCGTTAGTTTCGATGGTTAATTCTTACTCGGATTTTGTTGTGGTAAAGCTTTATCTTAATAAGTTATTAGATATATTGAATTCTGAAAGAGAAGATGAACAGACAAATAAGAGATTTTATATTAAGAATGGCAAAATTTCACTTCAGAATATTTCGTTTTCTTATAATAAATTTTCTCCACCAACATTGGTGAGTATTAGGTTAAATATTGAAGCAGGAGAAAAAATAGCAATTGTTGGAAAAAGTGGTTCAGGAAAAAGTACTTTATTGAAAATTTTAGGCGGAATGCATCAACCAACAAGCGGGGAATTGAAAGTTGATGGATTTGATGTTTATCAAAGTAATAAAAAAGGCTATCGCAAACAAATTGGAATAGTTATGCAAGAAAGTATTTTATTTAATGGAACTATCGAGGAAAATCTTTTAATGGGTAGAAAAATTGATAAAGTTGATCTTATTAAAGCGATCAAAAATGCTGATTTAGAGTCATTTATCAATGCATTTCCATTAAAGATGAAAACTATTCTTTCAGAAGAAGGAAAAAATATTTCTGGTGGACAAAGACAACGTATATCTATTTGTCGTTCAATCATTGGAAGGCCGAAAATTATTTTATTAGATGAGCCTACAAGCTCCCTTGATAATATCTCCGAAAATAAAATTATGAACAATTTATTTACAATAGATTCTACATTAGTCGTCGTTGCACATCGTTTATCAAATATTGCCAAATTCGATAAAGTGATTTTAATGGATCAAGGAAGAATTATTGCAGTTGATGCACATGAAAAACTATTAAAATCATGTATGCGATATCAAGAACTTTACCTAAAAACGTGTTGAGTGAGGGTTAACTTAGCTTTTTTGGTTGCGCTTGTTCTTATGCAAAATGTAGAAACCTGATTTTGGCAGTAAAATTTTCAGCTGAATTTTGTTATGGCACATTTTTTTCTGATGTAAGTTGCATTTGATTTTTGTATCTACTGGGTATATACTCATGGAAAGCTTAGTATGGGGTGGAGGAAAAGTCAAATGACAATGGTAAAATCACGTAAAGTAGGAAATTCAAGAGTATTAACAATTCCTAAAGAACTAGATGATGGAAAAGTAGCTGAGTATGAAGTTTTTCGTTCAGAAGATGGAGCGTACCTATTTTTGCCCGCTTTTTCTAATCCCTTTAAAGACGGAACTGCAGATGTTTTGGATTTAAGAATGACAGATGAGTTTGCGGGGGTAAGACTACTTGATAGCGAAATTGAGTGAATATATTCCTAAACAACAAGATATTCTTTGGATTGATTTTGATCCTTCAAAAGGAAAGGAAATTCAAAAAAAGCGCCCTGCTGTGGTTGTAAGTAGTTCAGGATATATAAAATATACTGGATTTGTAGCGGTTTGCCCAATTACGAATGGAGCGAAAAATTTGTTAGAAGCGGGGATTTTGGAGAAAGTAGTCGAAAGAGAAGTGCAAGGCTATGTAAATCCTTTGCAATTGCATACTTTTGATTACAAGCAACGAAAGGTAAAATTTATAGCAAAAATGAATGATTTTTCTTTTTTTCGTGTAAAACAAAAGGTTCAAGTAATTTTTGATGAATAATTAAAATTCTCTATCTAAACCCCGTGCGTAAGAACCTGTTAACTTGTCTCATCTTTTCATAAGAATAATCAAAAACTTCAACACGACCATTTGCTTACTCGTTGGAATTTTTCGCTCCACATTTTTGAACAACCGCCGATGTTTCTTTCCTTGCAAAGCAACGCTTCCCCACCCAGCGCTTTGAAATCACTTTAAACATATGCTTATCTGAGCGTTTCACAACTTCCACAGAACAGCCCAAAATTTTCTTAATCTTATCCGCAAAAAGCTGTCCTTTCTTGGCAAAAAAGCACTGGCACTCTCAAACATCTTAATCGCTACGGCTTTTTATCAGAAATATATTCGCCGTCCTCCCTGAATCGCATGAGGAAAACCATTGGTATCAACGGCAATGTGACGTTTGATGCCAAAAACTTTTACGAACTGCCTTAACGATCGACAAACGAAGTTTGACAGAGTATGTACAAATTTTTAAACCAAAACCGAAGAATACTATTTGAAAATTATTTTTAGTTATAGTATCATTTCATCATTGGCAGGTTAATGATTTGACAAACGCAAAGGAGGTGTGCACAATGCCAACGAGCAACGAGCAACGAGCAACGAGCAACGAGCAACGAGCAACGAGCAACGAGCAACGAGCAACG
>JAIRWP010000075.1 GCA_031268845.1 Lactobacillales bacterium
TCTAGTGAAAGTGGGGCTAGTCAAGCAGTAGATTTTGAGAGATATACGCAGTTACTTGATCAGGCTAATCAGCTGAAGCAGCAAGATCAGTTGACTGAGCGCTTTACAGCTTTGGCCAAAGCTGAGGCACATTTGTTGAATCAGAGGATCTTGGTTCCACTTAGAACGGATGTTGCTTCGGTGATGTTGCGGATTAAGCCTTTTAGTTGGTCTTACGGGGTGACAGGCTTGATGCGTTCGCCTTCTTGGCAGACACCACGCTTTAAGTATATGGAGTTGCAAAAAGGTGCAGTGAGTAAGGAGGTTTATGATAAGGCGCAGAAGGTTTTTGAGGAGAAAAGGAAAAAGGCGACAATACTGGATCGAGAAGAGGGGTGAGAGTTGGATTAAATAACTTATACTCGTTTTATAAATTTAAATTAAAAATCGAGCAGAATTTTTTCTACTCGATTTTTATTATGAAGCTTTTTCAAGTATTTCATCAAGAACATTTTCTTTTTTTACAAGTACGCGTTGATGTTTATCTATAACAGCTATACGGTCTTTTTCATCATATTTTTCTACTAAAATTAAAGCTGTATTTTCGTAAATTTTCATTACTTCCCCGATAATTTCGTTTTTAAATTCTATTGGTAAGACTCTATATTTGTGTCCTATTTTTAATTCCATTTTCATCACCTGCTTCTTGTTTTTTATTATTTCTCATCTCTTTATAATGAAATAATAACATGATTAAAAGAAAATTGCAATAGAAAATGTAAGTATTTTTTAATTTTTTTATAATTGAACTCAAACGGCTTTATATAAAGGTTTACGTGGTGAATTTTTTATGAAAAGCAATAATCAAAGCAGCTAAAAATGAATAATTTAGCTGCTTTGATCGTAAATTTATTAAATTCAATGAGAAAAATGATTTTTTTATTGGATAATGATGTTTTCTTTGCCAAATGATTTTTGCAAATGTGCTAACAAACTATCATTTATTGTTACTTTATATGCTTCGGGTAACAACTGCTGCTGAGCTTTTTCTTTATCGTAAAGAATGACAGATATTTTACCTGAATTGGTCAATAATAAAGGTTTTAATTCTTTAATTTTTTCCTTATTTTTATCAGTTAAACGAATAAAAAGCATCTGCGGTTTGCTTATTTGTTCTGCTTCTATGTCTTTTAGTGACTGAACAATCACCTGCAAAGAATTATCATATCTATTACGTTCCATTTTCCCTTCTACCAAAAGCTTTTTGCCAACAATTATCATTTCTACATACTTGCGATAAATTTTTGGAAAAAGTGTTAGCGAAATATCCCCAGTTAAATCAGAGACTTCTACAAAAGCCATTGACTCACCTCTTTTGGTTTTTATCACGCGAAGATCGCGAACCATGGTCACTAAGTTTACTTGTTGTTCCTCTTCAACGTCCATAATCGAGCTTGCTTTTATTTGTTTAGCAAATGAAGCAAAATTCTCTAATGGATGACCAGAAAGGTAGGTTCCCAAATAGTCTTCTTCGTAAGTCAAACGTTCTTCTACGGTATAATCTTGCACTTCTACTTCTTTTAGCCTCATAATACCGCCCAACAAATCCATACTTCCGCCACTTAAAAGGATATTTTGAATCTTGCTTTCAAGATTGCTCATCAGCTGCTTGCGATTCGGTTCGAGTAAATCAAAAACACCCGTTAGGACCAAAGGTTTTAACCAATCTTTTTTTAACCATTTATGTTGAATTCTTAATAAAAAATCATCTACTGACGTAAAAGCGCCATTTATTTTTCTATTATCTAATATTTCTTTAATAAAATCGCGACGAACTCCTTTAATTGCCGAAAAACCAAACCTTAATGATTTTTTTTCTAATAAACGAAAACTATATTCGCTGGTATTGATATCGGGAGGATTAATGGAAAGATCATTTTTTCTAGCTTCTACGATATATTCTTTCATTTTTTTTAAATTACCGCGCGCCGAATGCAATAAAGCCACATAAAAAGCGCCCGCAAAATGAACTTTTAAATACCCCATCTCAAAGCCGATAAACGAGTATGCAAAAGCATGGCTGCGGTTGAAACCATAGTTAGCAAATTTTTCAATATAATCATAAACTTTTTCGGCTACTTTTGGCGTATAACCATTTTTTAAAGAGCCCGTTATAAAATGACGTCGTTCTTCATCAATCACATCTTTTTTCTTTTTCCCAATGGCACGTCGCACAATATCTGCTTGCCCTAGCGTAAAACCTGCCATTTTTTGCAATACCTGCATTACCTGTTCTTGATAAACAATAATGCCGTATGTGTTTTTTAAAATATCAACTAAACTTTGATCAGGGTAATCGATCGGTTTAAGACCCAATTTTCGCGCTGCAAAGGCGTTAATATTTTCCATCGGTCCTGGACGATATAAAGCATTAACCGCCACAATATCTTCAATCGAATCTGGATGAATCTTTTGCAAAACTCTGCGAATTCCGATGGATTCAAATTGAAAAACGCCAGCAGTTTCCCCTCGGCGGAACAAGTCCAATGTTGCCTGATCATTTAAATCAACTTGTTTAATATTAAAATCCATTTTCCAGATTTTTTTAATTTCATAAAGCGCATCGGCAATAATGGATAAGTTCTTAAGGCCTAAAAAATCCATTTTTAACAAGCCAATTTTTTCAATATCATACATCGTAAATTGCGTTAAAAGCAGTTCATTACTACCTGCTTGTAAAGGAATTAACTTCAACAAATCTTGATCACTAATCACTACTCCAGCAGCATGGGTTGATACATGGCGAGGCAAACCTTCCAGTTTTTTCGCCAAAGCAAATAAAGCTTGATTTCGTGGTGTTGCTTTAACTAACTCACGCAAACGTTTTGATTTTGTATACGCTGCTTCTAGCGTAATATTCAGCTCATTTGGAATAGCTTTTGACCAACGACTGGCTTCACTTACCGAAAAACCTAATACTCGTCCAACGTCCCGTAATGCTTGTTTTGCTCCCAGTGTTCCAAAAGTGGCAATTTGCGCGACATGACGCCCGCCATACTTTTGGACAACATACTGTAGAATTTGCTCACGCTTATTATCAGGGATATCTATATCAATATCAGGCAGAGTATAACGTTCTTTGTTTAAAAAACGCTCAAATAATAAATCATACTTTATCGGATCAACACCAGTAATATTTAAAACATAAGCAACCAAAGATCCTGCTGCTGAGCCACGACCAGCGCCTGTAAAAATTCCGTTTTTCTCCGCATAGTTCAATAAATCCCAAACAATTAAAAAATAGTCATTAAAACTCATCTCATCAATAACTTTCAGCTCCATTTCAAGACGTTTTTTATACTTAGCAGTTACCTTTGCTACTCGCATATTTAACTTTTGTAAAGCCAATTCACGCAAGTACACCCCAGTGTTTTTTTGATTGTCTAAAGGAAATTTGGGCAATAAATTTTGTTGAATTGGAATTTCAAAATTTATGGTTTGAACAAATTGTGCAGCGTTCTCTAAAGCTTCTTCCCAACCGGTATCTAATGCTTGCTGATGCAAATCATTTTCTGCAGGCAAAAATTCTTGACCAATGGGGTCAAGTGTTGAAATTTGCAGATGCTCACTCTCGCCAATAGCTTTTGTAACACGGTAAGCTGGATAATCTTTAGCATTTAGATAACGCACCTCATGAAATAAAAAAGGCAAAAAAGGTGCTGTGCGTACATAATATTGCCAAGTTTCTGGCATATTGGGACCAATACCCATAAATTTATCTTTAACAAAATCAAACTGCCTCAACCAATCAGCTAGCTTAAAAGCTTTATCTTTTTTGGTAAACTCGCTACGAAAAGTAAAAATAAGAGCTACTGAATCAGCAAAAGGAAGGAATTCCTGAAGTTTTACTTTTTCATTTTGCCGAATCAGTTTATAAGAAGAAAGACGCATTAGTTCTTGATAACCTAAGTAATTTTTAGCAATCAAATGTAAAGCATATTCTTCATCTTTTTCATCAAAGTATGTCAAAGTTAAGCCGAAAATGGCCTGAAGATTTGCTTGTTTAGCAAGAGTTTGTAACTCAAGTGCACCATATAAAACATTTTCGTCCATTAAACCAACTGTTTGATAGCCTTTTTTCTTTGCTGCATCGACATACTCAGTAAGGCGTAGCAAACTATTTAAAAGTGAATAATTAGAAACTGTCCATAAACTTGGTGCCTTCATTAGAACTTTTCCTTTCTACTTTTATTTGCAATAAAAAAAAGCTAATGATATAGCTTATTTTAACTTTTTTTATTTGAAATCACGAATTTCCATGACGATGCAAATAAAAACTTATTGAATGTGTTAATGAAACTTTTCTACTTTTTCAATCACACCAAAAATCTGTGTACTTTGTTTCCCATGTACACAGATTTTTTACTACAACTGATTTTTCTCAGCACCCGTAATTTTTTTTAAACAGAGGTGTTATTTTCACATTATTGAGGAGAAGTGATAATAATTTGTTTGTTTTGTGGAAAAGATGTCGCTTAAATCTCACTAACTAATTTTGATTTTTAATGTAAAATAGTAGACGGAATAAGTAAATAAATTAATGATTATATAAGTTAGGTTGTTAACCTGCAACCTGAGGCGGAATAAGTGGGATTAAAACTGCTAAAGTGATGATTAAACTATAATGTTTAATTATAAGCTTTTTCATAATTTTTCCTCCTTAAAATATATTATATCTAATTTTATGTTTTATTATTAAAACTGCAATTCGGAAAGTAAGCCACAACTAAAAAATATGTTACAATAACCTCATGTTAAAGATTGCGAAAAAATCCAAAGCCAACATATTAAGCTCTATTCAAAAAGGCGAAATAGACG
>JAIRWP010000081.1 GCA_031268845.1 Lactobacillales bacterium
CGTCTATTTCGCCTTTTTGAATAGAGCTTAATATGTTGACTTTGGATTTTTTCGCAATCTTTAACATGAGGTTATTGTAACATATTTTTTAGTTGTGGGTTACTTTCCGAATTGCAGTAAAATAATATTATTGGTTGTATTTAAGACAAAAATAGTTATAATGGGTGAAGCGAGGATTAACTCGGGAATAAGTATGTAGGAGGTTTTTTTACAAATGGCAAAAGAACATTATGATCGTAGTAAACCACACGTTAACATTGGAACAATTGGACATGTTGATCATGGTAAAACTACTTTAACAGCAGCAATTACAGCAGTGCTAGCAAAACGTAGCGGTAAAGGCGAGGTAATGGATTATGCTTCTATCGATAATGCTCCAGAAGAGCGTGAACGTGGAATTACAATTAATACTTCTCATATAGAGTATGAAACTGAAAAGCGTCACTATGCGCATATTGACGCTCCAGGACACGCAGACTATGTTAAAAATATGATTACTGGGGCAGCGCAAATGGATGGAGCTATCCTAGTGGTTGCAGCAACAGATGGTCCTATGCCGCAAACTCGTGAGCATATTCTTTTATCTCGTCAAGTTGGTGTAGGATACTTAATCGTCTTCTTAAACAAAGTTGATTTGGTAGATGATGATGAATTATTGGAATTAGTGGAAATGGAAGTTCGTGATTTATTAACGGAATATGATTTCCCAGGAGATGATATTCCTATAATTACTGGTTCAGCTCTTAAAGCATTGGAAGGCGATGCTGAGTATGAAGAAAAAATCATTGAATTGATGAACACTGTTGATGAATATATTCCAACACCAGAACGTGATATTGACAAACCTTTCTTATTACCAGTTGAGGACGTGTTCTCGATTACTGGTCGTGGTACGGTTGCATCTGGACGGGTTGATCGTGGTCGCGTTAAAACAGGAGATGAAGTTGAAATCGTTGGTATTGCTGATGAAACTAAAACAGCAGTTGTAACTGGTATTGAAATGTTCCGTAAGACTTTAGATTATGGCGAAGCTGGAGATAATGTTGGGGTTCTTTTGCGTGGTATTCAACGTGATGAAATTCAACGTGGTCAAGTATTGGCTAAACCAGGTTCGATTACACCTCATGCTAAGTTTAAAGGTGAAGTTTACGTTTTAACTAAAGAAGAAGGTGGACGTCATACACCATTCTTTACAAACTATCGTCCGCAGTTTTATTTCCGTACAACTGATGTAACTGGTAATATTAAATTGCCAGCAGATGTGGAAATGGTAATGCCTGGAGATAATGTAACAATTGATGTTGAATTAATTCATCCAATTGCCGTAGAACAAGGAACTACTTTCTCTATTCGTGAAGGTGGGCGTACTGTTGGTTCAGGTATTGTTACTGAAATCAAAGAGTAAGAGATTTATGTTTAAATAGAAATTAAGAAAAGAGAGGCAAAGTTATGTCTCTCTTTTTGCTGTTACAGATTAATTTTAGTGTTAATAGATCTCAGCAGTATATGTAATAAAACATCACATCATATGTACGAAAACAAAAAAGAAATTGCAAATTTTTATAAAAAAACTGGTAATTTCTTTTTTATATGTTAGAATTTGTGACATAAGAGTATGTTAGCTCTTTTAAATTTATAAATAAATGGAGGTTTATATGATTTCAGGAAATATTGCATTTATTTTAATTTGTTCCAGTTTAGTTTTTTTAATGACACCGGCTTTAGCCTTTTTTTATGGTGGTTTGGAGCGACGGAAGAATATTCTAAATACCATGATGATGGTGATTTGCACTATGGGCTTGGCGACGGTGTTATGGATTATTTTAGGCTATAGTTTATCTTTTGATGGTGATGGTCACTTTATTGGTGGATTAGATCATTTATTTTTACAAAGAGTTAGTGAAACAGGTAATATGATTCATCATTTGAAAATACCTGATTCTTTGTTTTCGGTATTTCAAATGATGTTTGCTTTGATTACAACGGCTATTTTAACTGGTTCTGTTGTAGGACGAATGAAATTTTCGGCAATTTTTATTTTTATTGCGATTTGGTCAATTCTTGTTTATTATCCTTTAGCACATATGGTTTGGGGTGGTGGCTTTTTAGCACAGATTGGTTCTATTGATTTTGCCGGTGGTAATGTAGTTCATATTTCTTCAGGAGTATCCGGTCTGGTGCTGGCGTATGTGGTAGGGCGCAGACGAGAGTATGAACAGCTAGAATATCGTCCACATAATATTCCTTTTGTTGTTTTAGGTGCAGGGTTATTGTGGTTTGGTTGGACAGGTTTTAATGCAGGCTCAGCGCTAGCTGCAGATGGCTTAGCGATTCATGCCTTTTTCACAACTAATGCAGCGGCTGCAGCGGCGATGCTTTCATGGATGCTGATTGAAAAAGTTCTGCTTGGCAAACCTTCGGTGATTGGTGCTTGTACTGGTGGCGTTGTCGGCTTGGTGGCAATTACGCCAGGAGCCGGTTTTGTATCGCTTGGTAGTTCACTTTTGATTGGCGCATTGGTAAGTCCATTTTGTTATTATTTTATTTCTGTTTTAAAAGGAAAATTTGGCCTAGATGATGCGCTTGATGCTTTTGGTTGTCATGGCGTGGGTGGAATTTTTGGTGGAATTATGACGGGAATTTTCACTACCCCTGCCCTTGCCTTAGATAGTGGAGCA
This sequence comes from Lactobacillales bacterium, assembly GCA_031268845.1. Lineage (GTDB taxonomy): Bacteria > Bacillota > Bacilli > Lactobacillales > Streptococcaceae > JAIRLR01. The sequence goes on from JAIRWP010000081.1 coordinate 2,679, forward strand.
GGTTTATTTTATGGAGAAACTAAATTATTTATTGCGCAGTTATTAGCGATTTTATTTACATTGGTATATACATCTGTGATAAGTTTCATAATTATTAAAGTGATTTCAATATTTATGCCAATACGTGTTAGTGAACGTGAAGAAGCAATTGGTATGGATGATACGGAGCATGATGAAACAGCTTATCCAACATTTATGGGACTTGATAGTTAGGAGATGTGATTTTTTTTGAAAAAAGTTGAAGCGATTATTCGTACAGATAAGTTAGAAGATTTGAAAAAAGTTCTTGGTGAAAGTGAGAAAGTTCAAGGTCTTACAGTATCGCAAGTGCTAGGCTTTGGCAATCAACTAGGGCATCCTGAATATCTTCGTGGTCAAAAAATTCTGATAACTTTACTAGCAAAGGTAAAGTTAGAGATTGTGGTTGAGGATCAATATGTTGATGAGTTAATTGATTTGATTATTGATAAAGCTCGCACTGGTGAAGTTGGTGACGGCAAGATTTTTATTATACCAATTGATGAAGTTGTGCGTATTAGAACAGGTGAGAAGGGTGGTTCCGCTATTTAAAATTTTTACTCCAATGATATACAAAAATGAAAGAGCAGAGATGAAAAAAATGGCAATGTATCGTGCTTTGATATGTTGAATGAGCATATTGCCTGCTTTATCATGCAATTTCATGTCTTGGCAAAAGGTATTGTGATCATAAAAAGTTTGATTTTCATCTTAGTTCTGTTGCTGTTTATTGAGGATGATGTATGAAAATTGGCTTTAACCAGTAAGTGTGTGATAAAATAATACTTAGTTAGTAGTAAGCACAGGGGGCATGAAAAATGCATGATGAAACAAATAAAGATAATGAAGAGATTCAATGTTCATTTTGTGGAAAATCGCAAAATAAAGTTAGAAAAGTAATTGCCGGACCTTCTGTTTACATATGTAATGAGTGTGTGGACTTATGTAAGCAAATTATGGATGAAGATCTATATGAGCAAGTTGTTAAAGAGTTTTCTGAAGTACCGAAACCAGCAGAGTTGCTAGCGATTTTAAATGAATATGTGATTGGTCAAAATCAAGCAAAAAAAGCCTTATCTGTTGCTGTTTACAATCACTATAAACGGATTAATCAACTGAAAGATGATTCAGATATTGAGTTGCAAAAGTCAAATATTTGTTTAATTGGGCCAACTGGATCTGGAAAGACATTTTTAGCTCAGACATTAGCACGCAGTTTAAACGTTCCTTTTACAATTGCAGATGCAACAAGTTTAACAGAAGCTGGTTATGTTGGAGAAGATGTAGAAAATATTTTGCTGAAACTTATCCAAGCAGCTGATTATAATGTTAAGCGAGCTGAACGTGGCATTATTTACATTGATGAAATTGATAAGATTTCACGTAAGTCCGAAAATGTTTCAATAACGCGCGATGTTTCTGGTGAAGGTGTGCAGCAAGCTTTACTGAAAATTTTAGAAGGAACTGTTGCGAATGTTCCGCCTCAAGGTGGTCGTAAACATCCTCAACAAGAGTTGATTCAAATTGACACCAAGAATATTTTATTTATTGTTGGTGGGGCTTTTGATGGTATTGAGCAAATCATTCGCAACAGAATGGGCGAAAAGGTTATCGGTTTTGGTGCGTCCAATAAAAAATTCTCTGAAGAGGAAAGTGTTGTTCAACATATTATTCCTGAAGATTTATTAAAATTTGGCTTAATTCCAGAATTTATCGGACGTTTGCCAGTTATCTCAGCTCTTGAAAAATTAATGGTTCCTGATTTAGTAAGAATTTTAACGGAGCCAAAAAATGCTCTAGTGAAACAATATAAGAAGTTGCTGTCATTTGATAATACAGACTTGGAATTTACACAAGAAGCTTTGGAAGAAATTGCTAAAAAAGCTATTGAAAGAAAAACGGGTGCTCGTGGATTGCGCTCTATCATCGAAGAGACAATGCTTGATGTAATGTTTGAAGTACCAAGTAATGAAAAAGTTGCCAAGGTCTTGGTTACACAGGAAGCAATTGATGGCGATGAAAAACCAAAGTTGACTTATCATGATGATGATTTGGCTGCAAGCTAAAGATTTACTTGTTAATCTTTAGCGGTGACTTTATTAAATTTTAAAAACATTTGAAATAAATTGAGTAGAAGAAGATTTTAAATAATTCCCTTTTACTCAATTTTTACAATCTTTGTACCGTGTACTTCTCTGATATCTGTCTTTTTTATAATTTCAGAAAAATTTTGATAAGATAGCAAAAAAAAAATCAATTCTTGCGCAAAAATTGAATATGGAAATCATTTCTAAGAGCTTGTTAACAGGTTCTTAGAACCTGTGTTAAATATTTTTTTAAATCTCGGCAATAAGAAAAGTTTCTTATTGTTTTTTTGTGGTATGATTTAAAGTGATAAAAAATTCTTTTGGAGGGTCAAGAAAGAATGAGAGAGCCAAAATATCAACGTGTCGTTTTAAAACTTAGCGGAGAAGCGCTTGCAGGAGATGAAGGTTTTGGCATTAATCCTTTAGTTGTAAAACAAGTTGTTGCAGAAGTTAAAGAGGTTCATGATTTAGGTGTTGAAATTGCTATTGTTGTTGGTGGTGGCAATATTTGGCGTGGTGAAGTTGGTGCAAGTATGGGAATGGAGCGTGCGCAAGCTGATTATATGGGCATGCTAGCAACTGTTATGAATGCTCTTGCTTTGCAAGATACGTTGGAAAATATCGGTGTACCAACACGAGTACAAACGTCAATTGAGATGCGACAAATTGCTGAACCGTATATTCGCAGACGTGCTGAGCGTCATTTAGAAAAGGGACGTGTAGTGATTTTTGCCGGTGGAACAGGAAATCCTTATTTTTCAACGGACACTACTTCAGCTTTAAGAGCTGCAGAAGTTAATGCTGATGTCATTTTAATGGCGAAAAACAATGTTGATGGCGTGTATTCTGCTGATCCGAAAAAGGATACAAAAGCTGTGAAATATGAACAGCTTACACATTTAGATGTCATCTCTAAAGGTTTACAAGTTATGGATGCAACAGCAAGCTCACTTTCAATGGATAATAATATTCCATTGGTGGTATTTAATTTAAATGAATCAGGCAACATTAAACGTGTGGTTCTTGGTGAGGAAATTGGAACGACTGTTCATAATTAGAAAGGTAGAGAAAAATGACAGATATTATTCCAAAAACAAAAGAGAAAATGCAAAAAGCAATGGAAAGTTTAAATCATGAATTTGGTCAAATTCGAGCTGGACGTGCCAATGCTTCTTTGTTAGACCGAATTCAAGTGACTTATTATGGCGTGCCAACACCGCTTAATCAAATGGCTTCTATCCAGATACCTGAAGCTCGAGTGTTACTTATTACACCTTTTGATAAGACAACGTTAAAGGATATTGAACAGGCATTAAATGCTTCAGATTTAGGGTTAACACCAATGAATGATGGCAATGTGATTCGTTTGGTTATCCCGCAGTTAACCGAAGAGCGCCGCAAAGAGTTAGCTAAAAAGGTAAAAAAAGTTGCGGAAAATTCTAAAATTGTTGTACGCAATGTTCGTCGTGAAGCTATGGATGAAGCCAAAAAGCAAGAAAAAAATGGGACGTTAACGGAAGATGATCTGCATAGTTTAGAAAAAGATATTCAAAAAGTAACAGACGATGCAGTGAAAAAAATTGACCAAATGACAGCTGAGAAAGAAAAAGAATTGTTGGATGTTTAAGAATTCGTTAATAGGTCCTAAGGAGGAAGTTAGGTGACATTAAGCTATTCTGCACTTTATAGCGTTCCTTATTATGATGTTGATGTTACCAGAAAAATGACTCTTAAAGCTTTGATTCGTGTTGCTATTCAGTTTAGTGAAGATCAGTGTCGATTTTTAGGGCAAACCGAAGATTATATCAAATCTTTAGGTGTCTCTTGGGTTATTATGCAATATGAAATTAAAGTTACACGTCTGCCTGTAATAAATGAAGAAGTTAAAATTACGACTGAAGCAAGTTCTTATAATTTGAGTAGATGGCAATGTTCATGCAGATGCGGAAGTTATTTGGAAATAGAATGCAGTTTATTTTTTAAGTTTTATTTTTGTTTAAATTTGATTTTTTTGTTATCTTTAGGACAGCAAAACGATGAAAGAAGGCCTTTAATATGGATAATGGAAAAATTGATGGCAAGCCAGTAACAGAAGAACAGCTGCTAGATATGGGATACAAGAAATATTACGGCAAAGATATGGATATTTATTATTCCAAAGATGTCTGTCGGCATGTTGGAAACTGTGTGCGGGGCAATCCTGCAGTTTTTGAAGTGGGGCGTAGGCCATGGGTGATTACGGACAATGGTGAAGTGGATGAAAATATTCGTGTAGTCAATACTTGTCCAGCTAAAGCTTTGAAATATATCATTCATAAGGAAGTTGATGCGTGATGAATATTCGTGAAGAAGATCGACGTTTGGTGTTATATAATGATACCAATCCTTTTATTGGTGAAATCACTTGGCTTCAAACCGAAGATGTGTTGATTATTGATCACACTTTTGTGGAGTCTGAATTTGGCGGGCGAGGATATGCCAGACAATTAGTAGATGCTTTGGTTAAAAAAGTGCGGGGTGAAAATTTAAAACTGCTGCCCATTTGTTCCTATGCTAAAAGAGTTTTAATAGAGCATGAGTATGAAGATGTATTAAAAAAATAGTAGAAATTTGAAGGAGATACATTTATGTATGATTTTTTGATTGTTGTAGAAATCATTTTATCAATTTTAATTATTATTGCAGTTATGATGCAGCCATCTAAACAAAATTCATCAGCAAGTGCCTTTTCTGGTGGTGCTGATCAGCTATTTGGTAAGCAAAAGGCACGTGGTTTTGAAGCGGTGATGCAACAAGCAACGGCAATTATGGGAGCGTCTTGGCTATTGATTGCGTTTTTATTGGCTTTTTTGTCATCGAAGTAAAATTTTAAAGAGAAATGTGATACACCTCAAGAATTATTTTTGAGGTGTATTTATTTTAGAAATGAGGAAATTTTTTGCGATTAAAGAGAGTTAAGCAGCACGATGAAGTTGATTGTGGAGCAGCTTGTTTTGCAACTATTTTCAATTCATATGGAGATCATTTTTCTTTAGCATATGCACGTGAGTTGGTGCATACAAATAAACGCGGTTCCACTTTATATGGAATTAATGAAGCAGCTAAAAAGCAAGGTTTTGAAAGCGATGTTTTATCAGGAGACATGAAAGATTTATTTAAAGCTCTTCATGATGGGGACATTAAACTGCCGTTTATTGCTCATATCAATACACCAGAAGGATTATCGCATTTTATCGTGATTGCAAAGCTTAAGAAAGATTTTTTTGTTGTGTTTGATCCAGGCTCAGGTGATAAAAAGTTGTTATTTCAAGAGTTTGAAACACTATGGAGTGGCATGGTAATCAATATGCATCCTGCAGCAGATTGGGCACCTTTATTTAAGAAAAATCAACGTTTTCGCAAGTATTTTGATATTATCGAAAAGGTTAAAAGCAAGATTATTTTAGTTATCTTAATGTCTTTTGTAATCTCGGCGATTTCAGTTGTTGGCTCTCTTTTATATAAAAAAGTTATTGATGCCTTTATTTTAAAGGGGCAAGAGGTAGCAAGTTCAATTTCTTCGGGGAACAATCCGTTAGAAAATCTTTTACATGTTATCACTTCTAATTTCAACTATCTATTTGTTGCTGTGATTGTTCTTTACCTTTTTCAAGCTGTACTTTCGATTGTTCGCACGTACTTTATTGCTGAAATTTCAGCTGGATCAGGAGAATTGTTATTTTTAAATTTATTTAAAAAGTTAATGACTTTGCCGGTGATGTTTTTCCACAATCGCGAATCGGGAGAGTTCCTTGCAAGGTTTCAAATTGTCTCAGAGTTTCAACAAAAATTATCGGAGATTATTGTTACTATTTTTCTTGAATCTTTTATGGCACTAGCCGGTGGTTTTGTTTTATATCGCATTAGTCCTAATCTTTTTGGTGTAACTTGTCTTTTAGTGCTTTGCTATCTCTTGATTACCATTATTTTTATCAAACCCTTAAAAGCAATTAACTCTAAAATTATTGATGCCAACTCTTCAACGCTAACGGTTTACAATCAGTCAATTAGTGGTATTGAAGAGATTAAAATGACCAATGCTGCGCAAAGATTTATTGATAGTTTTAAAGTAAGAGTTCACAAGTTTTTAGGATTAGGCAAACGAAGCATTGTTTTGCATAATATTCAGCTTACGTTGGTCTTTTTAATGGAAGCTTTGGGAGTTGTTTTCATTCTTTGGCGTGGCAGTATTTTGGTTTTAGATGGCGTAATTACGCTTGGTAGCTTGGTTAGCTTTGAAACTTTAATTTTTTATTTTGTGATGCCTTTAAAAAACATTATTGAAAAACAAAAAGAGATTCAAGATTTATTTGTTATGGCGGATAAATTGGATGATATTTTTGAAGCTAAAGCAGAGGATTATGGCGATTTGAATAAAGCGTTTCCTCAATCTGATTTGAATAAGCTTGAGTTATGTGATCTTTCTTTTTCATATGGTGCGGGGCCATTGATTTTTGAAAAAGTTAATGTTGCTTTTAACAGTCGAAATCATTACGCAATTTCAGGAAAAAGTGGTGTGGGTAAAACCAGTTTGCTTAAAATGATGGCTTCCCTTAGCTTTCCGGATGAGGGAGAGATTTTTCTAAATGGGATGAGCATTTCAGAGAGTTATCAAACTTATCGCAATTTGGTATCTTATGTTCCCAATAATCCCACTTTATTTGTCGGAACAATTCGCGAAAATTTGTTAATTGGAAACCCTGAGATTACGGAAGAAAAGCTGTTTAAGGTAGTCAAGCGTATTGGTTTAGATGAAGTGTTAATGGAGTTCCCAGAAGGCTTAGATGCTAGGGTGATTGAGGATGGAATGAACTTTTCCAGCGGGCAACGTCAGCGGATTGTTATTGCAAGAGCATTAATTAGTGAGCCAAAGATTTTATTGTTGGATGAAGCGCTGAGTAATTTGGACCGTGAATCGCAATTTTTAATTTTAGCTTTTATCAAAGAAAGAATGCGAGATGGCATTTTAATTAGTATTTCACATGATGAAGAGTTGAATCATTATGCTGATTATATATTAGTGGTTAAAAATCAACAGCTGGTGATGACTAAAAGCAAATGAAAACCAATCTTGGTTGATATGTTTTTTCAACCAGTGCTAGCAATTAATTTGATTATAACCGGGAAGATATTTACATTTTCACAATGATGAGTAATTTTTTTCTAAATTTCTTTTTGTTAAACAAAAAGTGAATGTGATCATAACTAAAATAAACAGAATATATAGAAAAGAGGAATATCCAATATAATTGGGAAACGCTTCAATTATATCTTTAGGCAATTTTGATAAGAATATTTTGGTAATAGTATTTTCTAAAATAAATCCTGATATTGTGCAGAAAATTAACAAAAGAAAGTGTTCTTTAAATAATTCATAAACGATTTTTGTCGGCACAACACCTAAAGATTGTTTAACGTGTATGGTTTGCATTTTAAGTTGTACATACCTTCGAAAGTGAATATAAAGATAGAAACCTTCAATGATAAGTATGCTAAGAAGTAAAATAATCGAAAAGAAAGACAATGTTTTATAAAACATCAGCAAATTTTGTTCAGACTTTGCACCATTTGCTTGAAAAATGTTAAAAATCGTTGTTTTCATAATTTTTTTATTTTGTCTTCTTTTTAGTTGTAAAATGGTAAAAGCAAATTTGCATAGTATGAAAAACAGTAAAGAGAAAAAAGAGGAGAATAAGATAAATCCTTGAAAAATAGTTTTTTCTGTTTTTATAAGACGAAGAGAAATTTTAAAGTTATACCGAAAACGATCGCTGAAGTATTTAATCATTATTTATTGCTCCCAAATTTACTATTTTTTGGGGAACTTTTTTGACTAATTCCATATCATGTGTAACGAATAGGATGGAAGTTTGGTATTTTTCTTTGATGGAATATAAAAATTTTGCTATTTCATAAGTATTTTGTGGGTCCAAATTGCCAGTAGGTTCATCTGCAAGAATAATACGCGAACTCTTAATAACCGCACGTGCAATAGCTACTCGTTGTTGTTCTCCGCCAGAAATCTCATAAGGAAAATGGTGTAGTCTATCAGCAATCTTAAGCTGTTTTGCAAGATTTATTACTTTTTCTTTTATAATGGATAAATTTTCTCCTTGAGATAATAATGGATAAGCTATATTTTCAAACACGGTCCAATCATTTATTAAACGAAAGTCTTGATAAATATAACCGATCTTTCTTCTGTATTTTATTAGCGAAGGTAAGTGATCTGTATTTAAAGGTGAATTATCCATTGTAATTTGACCTTTATGTATTTTTATTTCTCCATTAATAACTTTTAGTAAAGTGGACTTACCTACACCACTTTGACCAGTTATATAAATAAACTCTTTATCTAAAAGTTTTAAAGAAAAATTCGCAAGTATTTTATTTTTTCCTCGTGTCACGTTAATATTTTGAATATTTAGCAAGCTTTGCTCCTTACATAAATTTAAGTTTTTAATTAAGCAAAAAGCTAAATCTTAGTTTAGAATAAAAATTTAGCTTTTTGTTATTTTCTATTCCCAAAATTGAATTAATGCAACATGAATTGGATTCATTTGATTTAATTGTCTATGACGTAGGTACTCTGCCTTTGAAGCACCTCCTGCTTTACAATATATACAATGCCAATGAAATCCGCCTAAAATTTTGCGACTATCTGATGCAGGTACTTTTTTCATATTTTATTTCTCCTTTCTTAAATTTAAAAAAAGAATAACATATAAAAATACTAAATTACAATTTTTGTAACATAAGTGATTTACATTTTAAATTTATCATACAAGAATCACCAGCAAAATAGTACGGTAGACAATCTTTGTTTGTTAAGAGTAAAATAGGGTTACTGTAGAATATATTTGATGGAGGTTTAGTGTTGACACCAGAAGAGTTTGTTCAAGTTTTAAAAAGATATGGTGTAGAGTTATCCATCAAACAACAAGAACAATTTGCCAAATATTTTTATTTGTTAATTGAATGGAATCAAAAGATAAATCTTACTGCCATCACTGAGGAGAAAGAGGTTTATTTAAAACATTTTTTTGATTCATTGTTGCCTATTTTTTTAGGTGAGTTTCTAGATAAAAATTTATCTACTTTGCTAGATGTAGGTGCGGGTGCTGGTTTTCCTAGCATTCCAATGAAGATTTTATTACCAAATTTAAATGTGAGCATTATTGATTCGCTGAGTAAAAGGATTAAGTTTTTAAAGGAACTAGAGAAACAGCTAAATCTCAAAAAAGTTTTTTTTCATCATGGTCGCGCAGAGGATTTTGGTCAAGATTTAAAGTTTCGTGCAAAATATGATTTTGTTACGGCACGTGCAGTAGCGCGTTTAAATGTTTTAAGCGAATTAACACTGCCATTTGTAAAAAAAGGTGGTTATTTTACCGCGTTGAAGGCAAGTAAGGCCATTAAGGAAGTTGAAGAAGCAAAAGCGGCCATTGCTTTATTTGGTGCTCAGATTGTAGATATTAAAGAGTATCAACTACCTGCAGTAGGGGACTCTCGTTTTTTGATAATTATTAAAAAATGTAAAGAAACACCAAATAAATATCCGCGCAAAGCCGGTATTCCAAATAAAAAACCGATTGCAATTTAAAGGAGAAGAGAATGACTCATATTATTTCTGTAGCAAATCAAAAAGGCGGTGTTGGAAAAACAACAACTACAGTAAATTTAGGCGCTTGTTTAGCTTTATTAGGTAAACGTGTGTTATTGATTGATATGGATGCACAAGGAAATGCAACAAGTGGTCTAGGAGTTGTAAAAAGCGAGCTTGTTAGTGATATTTATCATGTTTTAGTTAATGAAAATTCTTTAATGGATGCTATTGTTCCAACCAGTCGGGAGAATATGTGGATTGTGCCAGCAACGATTGAATTAGCGGGTGCAGAAATTGAGCTAATTAATATGATTGCTAGGGAAACACGTCTTAAAACAGCATTAGCAGAAATGATTGGCCAGTACGATTATATTTTAGTTGACTGTCCACCATCTTTGGGTCATTTGACGATTAATGCTTTTACAGCGAGTGATTCGATTTTAATCCCCGTGCAAAGCGAATACTATGCTTTGGAAGGATTGACACAGCTGCTTAATACCATTCGCCTGGTGCAAAAGCATTTTAATCCCAATTTAAAAATTGAAGGAGTTTTGCTGACAATGTATGATTCACGGACAAATTTGGGAACAGACATTGTAAATGAAGTTCGTTCATATTTTAGTGAGAAGGTTTATCAAACAATTATTCCACGTAATATTCGTTTGGCAGAGTCGCCTTCGCATGGGTTGTCGATTGTGGATTATGATTTAAGCTCAAAAGGTGCTAAGTCTTATCAAAGTTTAGCAAAGGAAGTGATTGCTCATGGCTAAGAGAAAGGCATTAGGACAAGGGTTAAATGCGCTTTTTGGTGAGGAAGTACGCCAAGTTGAAGAAGTTAATCTAGCTAAAGAACATATCGAAGAGCTTGCCTTAACTGATTTGCGAGCTAATCCTTATCAGCCGCGAAGACATTTTGATAAAGAAGCTTTGAGTGAGTTATCTGATTCGATCAAGCAAGATGGTGTTTTCCAGCCAATTATTGTGCGTAAATCTAGTGTTAAAGGTTACGAAATTATTGCAGGGGAGCGGCGTTTTCGAGCATCGAAGCTAGCTGAAAGGAAAACGATCCCAGCAATTGTGCGTGAGTTTACACAAGAGCAGATGATGCAGATTGCTATTTTGGAAAATTTGCAGCGTGAAGACTTAAATCCGCTAGAGGAAGCAGAAGCATATGACATGCTGATGAATAAACTAGGTTTAACGCAAGAGCAGGTTGCGAAACGTTTAGGTAAGACGCGCTCTTATATTGCTAATTATCTTCGTTTATTAAGCTTGCCGTCTGAAGTGAAGAAGATGGTGCAAGACAAGGTGTTAGAAAAAAATAAGGCTCGAGCTTTGCTTGGTTTAAAAGAAAAAACGCAGCTTGTAGCACTAGCAAAGCGTGCGGTTACCGAAGAGTTAAATACACGTCAAATTGAACAGTTGGTAAAGGAAAAAAATGAAGGCAATGTTAAACCAGCACCTTCACGTGCAGCAAAAACAGCAAAGCCCTTTTATCTTCGTGAAAGTGAAGAGCTTTTGATTGATAAATTTGGCACATCTGTGGCAATTAAAGATAACGGTCAAAAGGGCAAAATTGAGATTGAGTATGTTTCGCAAAGTGATTTAACACGTATTTTGGATATTTTAGGAATTCAGTTAAGCTAAAAGATTGTTAACAGCTCTAAACAGGAGAAGATATGGATTTAGAAAAAAATATTGCAAAAGTGCAAGAAAAAATTGTTAAATGTGTGAAAGATGCAGGACGTAAAGTTGAAGATATTCATTTGATTGCCGTTACCAAATATTTTGGTGTGGAAATAAATGAGCAACTGTATGATTTAGGCTTGCGAGAGTTTGGTGAAAATCGTGCGGATATTTTTTTGAATAAAGTTGAAAAGCTAAAAGGTCATCAAGATATTATCTGGCACTTTATTGGTAATTTGCAGCGGCGTAAAGTAAAGCAAGTGATTAATAAAATTGACTATTTTCATGCTTTAGATAGTTTGGCATTAGCTGCTGAGATTGAAAAACGAGCAGAGCAGAAAGTTAAATGTTTTGTTGAAGTGAATATCTCAGGTGAAGAAAGTAAACATGGATTCAAAGCTGATGAAGTTAAGACCTTTATTGCTGAATTGAAAAATTTTAATAAAATTGAGGTTGTAGGTTTGCTGACAATGGCTCCTTTATCAGCAAGTCAGGAAGAGTTACATCAGTATTTTGGACACTTAAAAACTTTGCAAGAAAAAATTTCTAGTTTACAAATTGTTTATGCTCCGTGTACGGAAGTATCAATGGGAATGAGTCAAGATTTTGAAATCGCTTTATTAGAGAAAGCGAGCTATATACGTGTGGGAACAGCGTTATATTCTTAAATTTGTCGGATAGGTGGTGAAATTTTGACAGTGAAAAAGCGTAAGAAAAAGAAACTTTTAAAAAAAGAGAAAGTAGAAGGAAAAAAAGAAATAAATACAAAGATAAAAAAAGAAAAAGTTGAAGAGTCAAAGCATGCAAAGTATTATGAAGTTAAATCTATAGAAAAGCTTGAAGATAATAAATTTAAAATTGACTCATTGGAGTATCGTTTGGTTCATAATTATCGCAATGCTTTTAGTGTTGAAAAACTAGCTGAGCGTTATAGTGATATTTTAGCGCGATATGATTATGTAGTTGGTGATTGGGGGTATGAAGAACTGCGTATGAAAGGCTTTTTTCGATCAAATAATCAAAAAGTGTTTATGGATCAAAGAATTGATGCGTTAGAAGATTATTTGTATGAATTTTGTAATTTTGGCTGTGCCTTTTTTGTATTAGAGCGTTTAGGGGAGCCAAAAAATATCCATAATGCTTCCGCACATGCACGTAAGGATAAGCATCCTTTTAAAAATAATCATAAAAATCGTAGATCAAAGTATCAAGCTTCTACTGAAGAATATCCTAGAGAATGGGTCGATAAAAAACATAAGATTGTAATCAAAACGCGAGAAGATAAGTTAAAAATTCATCCTAAAAAGAAACACAGTGTTAAAGATAAACAACCAAATAGTAAAAAACGTAATTTCGTGATTCATTAGTCGATAAAGTTTTGTAATTGTTTTTCTAAGAGCCTGTTAACTTGTCTCGGAGTCGTCCCAACCATCGTAGAATTTGAAAAAAATAGAACAGCACCGAGAAATCTGATAGAATTTTTTTGACAAAAAAACAATCAGATAAAGGAAGGAGCTGTTCCAAATGAAATTGTATCAAA
>JAIRWP010000006.1 GCA_031268845.1 Lactobacillales bacterium
GATGATTTTAAGAGTACAAAACTAAACGTGATTACTTTTCACATTGTCTGTACACTAATCGGATATGCCATGTATCAAATTTATCTAACTACTAAGGAAGGCGAAGCTTATGGCGGTAAGTCGCTTCCTGTACTTATTAAAAAATATAGAGTGAAAAAACCAAAGTCAGTAATCGTTTATGCAGGGGAGTTTTTCGCAATTTTTGCTTTTTTGGATTTTTTGCACTTATATTCGAAAGCACCACCAGATATTAAGGAAAAACTTGATAAAGTGCTGGAGAGGGTTTAGATGGTTTAAATAGCTACTTTTTTACTTTCCGAATTGCAGGGGCTTCAATTATCAATTGGACAAATATGATAATTATAGGTATAATTTCATTCTGTGAGTAGTTTTTAGGAACTGACTCTCCTTGTTAGAGAGAACTCTAACCATAAGTCCAAAAGGAGGTAAAAATTAATGACAAATTATGAAATCAATTACATTATCCGTCCAAATATTGATGAAGAATCAAAAGCAAGTTTAATAGAACGTTTTGATACAGTTTTAAAAGAAAACGATGCTACGGTTCTTGAATCAAAGGATTGGGGTAAGCGTAAATTAGCTTATGAAATTGCTGATTTCCGTGAGGGAATTTATCATATTGTAAAATTTTCTGCTTTTTCAACAGCAAAAGCTATTAATGAATTTGATCGTTTAGCTAAGATTAATGATGATATTATTCGTCATATTATTGTTAAATTGGAAAGTTAATTTTGATTTCTAAGAACCTGTTAACGATCTCTGATTAATGTTTCACATGAAACAAAAGGTGGAAGGAGATAACTGAATGATTAATAATGTAGTGTTGGTAGGACGCTTAACACGTGATCCAGAGTTGCGTTATACTAATAGTAATGTGGCGAATGTTACATTTACTTTGGCTGTGAATCGAAATTTTACAAATCAGCAAGGTCAACGGGAAGCAGATTTTATTAATGTTGTTATTTGGCGAAAATCTGCTGAGGTTTTAGCGCAATATGCTAAAAAAGGAACTCTTTTAGGTGTTACTGGACGCATTCAAACGCGTAATTATGAAAATCAACAAGGTCAACGTGTTTATGTAACAGAAGTAGTTGCAGATAATTTTCAATTACTGGAATCGCGAAAAACTTCTGAGCAGCGTATGAGTAATCAATCATTTGATAACGAACAAGGTTCTCAAGTGAATTCCTTTCCGTCTAGTTTTGAACAAGCAAATAAAAATTCATCACTTTCTGGATTTTCAAATAATGAAGCGAGTGCTAATCCTTTTGGAGAGGCATCAATTGATATTTCGGATGATGATTTACCATTTTAAGTTTTAAATAAAATATTTTAAGGAGGGGTTAGCGTGGGTCAAAATTATCGTGGAGGAGGCCGAGGCCGTCGTCGCAAAGTCGATTATATTGCGGCTAATCACATTGACTATGTAGATTATAAAGAGGTTGATTTGTTAAAGCGGTTCATTTCTGAACGTGGAAAAATTTTACCTCGTCGTATAACAGGAACATCTGCAAAAAATCAACGTAAGGTGGCAATAGCTATCAAACGTGCACGTATTATGGCTTTATTGCCTTTTGTTAGCAAAGATTAATAAATGACAGGAAAGAAGATTGGAGGGTTTTTCCGTCTTCTTTTTGTTTGCTTTTTAATAGGGTTAAGTAAGCAGATTAAAATTTTCGAAAAAGTTCCTACCATATTATGGTATGCTGTCGATAATTAAAAGAGGTATAAGATATGAACAAGCAGTTAAAAGTTCAGTTAGGTTTAGGGATTTGCTTTCTATGTTTAGCTGAAATAATTGGGACGATACTCTTTCCATTACGTTGGATTCGTATTGCTTGGTTAATTATGACAAATGGGATAGCTGTTTGTTTTTTTATTTGGCAACTGTTTGTTTTGGAAAAAAATCAAGATGAAGTGATTCAATGGGTTAATGAAAATGCTGAGGATTCAGTCAAGCAAGTTCTTGATACGATGCCGATTGGAATTGTGAAATTCGATAAAAAAACTAAAGAGAAGATTTGGCTAAATCCATTTGCTGAGTACATCATTAATAGCAATAATGAAATCATTTCAGAGCGTGAAATTAAACAGTTTATTGATCAGGATAAAGTAGGAAATCATTTTTGGGTTATTAGCAATAAAAGATATTATTTTTATCTTTATGAACAAAAAGGTCTTATTTATTTTTTTGATGTGACAAATGAGCAAAATCTAAAAGATAAATTAATCAAAAATCAGCCGGTAGTAGGAATTATTTCGGTTGATAATTATGATGATATAACGGAGAAAATGGAAGAGAAAGAAATTGCTAATTTAAATAGTTATATCACTTCTGAAATATCTGATTACTTGAAAAATCAACATGCATTTTCAAGAAAGCTTACGAGTGAAAAATATATTTTTGTTACACAGTATAGTAGCTTAAAGGAAATGATCGAAAAAAAGTTTGATTTGTTAGATAAAATACGAAATGAGTCAAACGAAAGAGTAGGAAAAACAGTTACAATGTCAATTGGTGTTTCTTACGGAAAAAAAGATATGTACTCACTAGGGGTAACTGCAAATAATAATTTAGAGGTTGCTTTAGTTCGCGGTGGCGATCAGGTAGTTATTAAAGAAAATGTTGATACAGCAGCCCCTATGTATTTTGGTGGAGTGTCTAACTCTATAGTTAAACGAACGAGAGTTCGCACTAGAGCGATGGCAATGGCTTTTAAAGGAATTATACAAGAAGCAGAAGAAATTTATGTAATGGGTCATCAATTTCCTGATATGGATGCATTAGGATCAAGTATTGGAGTTGCGTATATTGCTCGCTTATATAAAATACCTGTTTATGTGATATTGGATAAAAAACAATTGATTCCAGATGTCGAACGTTGTTTAAAAGAAATTGAACAAGTGCCAGAATTAGTAAAGTTGATTATATCTCCGCAAAAAGCCATGTCTCAGTGTAAAAGAAAAAGTTTATTAGTAATGGTGGATCATTCAAATCCTTTATTAAGCATTAATACGAAATTGTACGAAATTTTTCAAAAGGTGATTGTGATTGATCATCATCGTCGCGGTGCAGAATTTCCGGATAATCTTCTTCTTTCTTATATTGAAACGGCAGCTTCTTCTGTTAGTGAATTGGTGACGGAGTTGATTCAGTATCAATCTGTACGTGGTAAGCGACTTTCTCGTTTAGAAGCGACTTTACTACTCGCAGGAATAATTGTTGATACTAAGTCATTTATGGTTCATACAACTAGTCGCACATTTGATGTGGCAAGTTATTTGCGTACTTTAGGTGCTGATTCTGAAAAAGTTCAGGCATTGTTTGCTAATGATTTATCTGTTTACTTAAAAATTAGTGGTATTGTTGAGAATTCAAAATTTATTAGAGAAGATATTGTTGTAGCTGTTGGAGAAGAAGGAGAAGTATATGATGGTGTCACTGTTGCCAAAGCAGCGGATACACTGCTTTCAATGACTGGAGTAAAAGCTTCTTTTGTGATTTCAAAGAGAGAGAAAGAATTTATTTCTATCAGTGCACGCTCTAAGGGGAAGGTAAATGTTCAATTGATTATGGAGAAAATGGGTGGCGGTGGTCATTTTGATAATGCCGCAGCTCAGTTTAGTGGAGTAACTTTGCAAGAAGTAGAAGATCGGTTATTTAAGCTGATTGATGAGAATATTGATGAAGTTTATAGTTTAAATGGTCAGTAAAAATTTATCAATTTATAAAAATGAAAAGCAGTTTTTTTTTGGATTAAGAAGAAAAACTGCTTTTTAAATTTACAAATTGTTATATTAACGATATAGTTGATAAAAATAATTATCATACTTTGTGATTGTTTAGAACCTGTTAACGATCTCCAGAATTGCGCAATTTTGATTAATTTTTGACACTTTTTTGTCAAAAAACCTCGAAATAGCCCCACTATTTCTGCGTTTTTTTCCGCAAATTGCCTAAAAATTAATCAAAAAACCTGTCGGGTTATTACAAGTTGTTTCAAGCTTTGCTTGATTACAATTTGTATAACGGGATTTCATCAA
>JAIRWP010000035.1 GCA_031268845.1 Lactobacillales bacterium
GGCTTAAGGATGATGGATTCCGCGCTGGCTGTTTTTACCATTAACGAATGTTTTGAATTAGTTGATAAGTTAAGAACTTACTACAATGAAGCATTGAAACAGGTGGAGTGAAAATATACTTTCAAAAAAGGAATTTTTTAGAATCTGTTAACTTGTCTCTTCTATGTAGGAAGGTCGAGATCGTTAATAGCCAGCTCTTAAAACTCATAAATAACTCTTAACTTCATTCTAGATCATAAAAAAATTAAGGCAACACTTAAATTTTGAAAGGTAAGATTACAAAATTGTAAGGATAAATCAGAATTCGATAGTATGTTTTAAAAGAAAAGTTTCATATATGAAAATACTCATATCTTTTTGACATATATTATAATGATTGCTACCATTTCATTACGTTATTCTAAAAAAGGTGGTCTTTTAAATGAGAAATTTTTTAGATATTTTAGCAAAACGTCGTTCTATCTATGCTTTAAATGATCAATTACCAATTTCAGATAATGAAGTGGAAAAAGTGGTAAAACAAGCAGTGCGCCTGTCCCCTTCAGCATTTAATTCACAAACATCAAGAGTTGCCTTTTTGTGGAAAAAAGAAAAAGAAAAGTTTTGGGCTTATGTTAAGGAGTTGTTGCAACCATTAACTCCCAAAGAAGCATTTCCTAATACCCAAAAAAAACTAGCAAGTTTTGCAAAAGCAGCTTTAGTATGTCTTTTCTTTGAAGATGTGGACATTGTAGCTTCACTACAAAAACAGTTTTCATTGTATGCTGATAATTTTCCCATATGGTCTGAACAGTCTTCAGGAATTGCCACTGTTAACGCATGGACAGCTCTGGCAGAAAGAGGAGTGGCTTGTAACTTGCAGCACTATAATCCAGTTGTGGATGAAAAAGCTGCAAAAGAGTGGCATTTTCCCTCTAATTGGAAATTGCGTGGACAATTAGTTGTTGGCGGAATGATAGCTCCTGCGGGAGAAAAAGAGTTTATGGCAGATGAAAAACGTTTTAAAAGTTTTGGAATTTAGGAAGAGGATTATATCTGTGCAAGCAGAACATAAACAAATCTACGACACAGTTTTGAGGTTAAAATTTTGCTAGAGGGATATTTCTGCTCAGTAAAGGTAAAAACTGCAAGTTATAAGTACTATTTCAATCAACCAATCGATGCTCTAAAACATTTAAAGTACACCGGCGTCACCCAAATTAAAGAAAAGCCATCATTAAATAAGATACGCAGTTTTTCAGCGAAAGTTTTAACTTATAAAGTTGGCTTTTTTGTGGCTTTATAGAATAAATCACTCGCAATTAATATTTCCGTTAAGCTTCCGCCAAACATCAAGTGCTTGTTTCATACCCTTTACATCATGCACGCGCAGAATATCTACATGACCAGTATTTGCTAGATGTAAAGATGTGATAATTGTTCCCAAGTCACGATTTTTAGTTTCTTCTTCTTTTGTTAGACTGCCAATAATGCGTTTTCTTGAAACGCCGATCAATAAAGGTATTGAAGGATAACCATATTTGTCAGGATGTCTTAAAATATCCATGGTTTCTTTTTTATTTTTCCAACCCACTCCTGGATCAAAACAAATACGTGATAGCGAAATTTCTCTTTTTAAACACTGAGCGATTTTAAGTTTATAAAATTCATGAAGTTCTTCTTCTAAAGGACTCGTTTTTCTTCTGTGATCATGCATTATAACTGCATAAGTTTGTGGAAATTCTTGTAAAATTTCAAACATTCGTACATCGCTAAAGCCATGAATGTCATTAATAATATTAGCTCCAGCTATTACTGCTTTTTTTGCTACTTCAAAAAAATAAGTATCAATCGAGATCGGAATATCTGGTGTCATTTCACGAATTGCTTTAATCACAGGCAGCGCTCTTTTCAGTTCTTCATAAGCGGAAACTTCCGTATATCCTGGGCGAGTTGACTGTCCGCCAATATCGATAATATCTACGCCAGCTAAAATCATCTGCTGAGTGTGGTGTACAGCAGCTTCCAAGGTATTGTACTTTCCGCCATCTGAAAATGAATCGGGCGTTACATTTAAAACGCCCATTACCTGTACATTACCTTTTTGAAATAAATTTTTATAATCCTTCTTTGACTCTTTCAAAAAATTCGACTCGCCTTTCTCTATTTGTTTTTAATTCACCTGAAAAGCATTCCGTTTTTGTTAAGGCATTTGAACTGCGTACACCACGCATTTCCATACATAAATGCCTTGCTTCAATTAACACTCCCACTCCACTATTAGGGATATTTTCTGTTAATTCTTGGCAAATAATCTCTGTTAATTCTTCCTGAATAAAAGGGCGCCTGCTCCAATAATCAACCAGTCGTAAAAATTTACTTAAACCTAGTGTTTGATTTTGCGCAGGGATATAACCAACAACTACATCACCAAAAAAAGGCAATAGATGATGCTCGCAAATAGAATAAAAAGGAATTTTAGAAACGACGATTAACTCCCCATTTGTTTTTGTTTTAAAAGTTTTAAAATCGGCAAACTTTGGTTTCTTTAATCCCATAAATATTTCATCAAACACCTTGGCAACTCGTTGCGGTGTTTCTTTTAAACCATCACGTGTAGGATTTTCTCCTACCTCTTTTAACAATTGAAAAATCAGTTTTTCTATTTTTTCTTTCTCCATCTTACCAACTCTCTTTTGCTAACCAAACATTCTTACTGTCTCCTGTTAAGCTAATCCATTCAGTAATTTTTTTACCGAATAACTTTTGTGGATGAACATCACTTAATGGAATTAATACAAAGGCGCGTTTTAGCAACTCTTTATGCGGAATTTGCAAATTTTCTTTTTGCACTACTTTCTCGCCCAGTAATAAAATATCCAAATCAATAATGCGTGCTCCCCAATGAAAAGTACGCACGCGTCCCATTTTTTTTTCAATTGTTTGTAAAGTTTTTAATAACTTACAGGCTGTTAGATTTGTCTCTACTGAAACGACTGCATTTAAAAAATTATTCTGCTGAACGCCACCATAGGGCTTAGTTTCATAAATTTTTGAACGATTTTGAATTAGCATTTCTTGAGAAAGATATTCCAAACTTTTGCGTAAATTTTTAATTGGCATGCCTAAATTACTACCAAGCGCAATATATGCAAGCGTCATTTATATTCTTTCTCCATTTCAATTTCAATATCATCAAAAACTCCAGGCATGGGTATATACTGCTTATGCACACAAACTAATGCACTATGTAACTGCAAGTTAAAGCGCTGACCAATTGCATTCAAAATAGCATAAGCTAAAGCTTCCATTAATTGAAAATTTTTGCTCTTAACTAACTCAGTAATCATTTGAAAAACTTCAACATAATTGACTGTTTGTGTTAAATCGTCACTCTTGCCACTTATCGACAAATCTAAACGTAACTCCAAATCAATTGCAATCGGCTGCCCCAGCTTTTGTTCTTCAGGTAACACGCCGTTATATGTCCAAAATTTCATATTATTAATTCGAATTTTATCCATTAAAACTCCTGAAAATAGATTTTTAGTAATGATACCATACATTATTAAGCCATTTCATCGTTACTTTACCTTCCGAGAAAATCCATAGCTCTTTGGAAACAACCCAACCATAAATTTCTCCTGCTGATTGCATGGAAAAAGCAAATAACTCAGTTAGTGGATTATATAATTTAAATAATCCAACGGGCTTTATATCATTGTCTTTTAATTTTTCTTTTTGCTTATCATTAAAAAAATATTTACTTTCTTTTTCATAAATCATTTCATCAAATTTTGGCGAAATCACCTCTGTGCTTAAAGGTTCTTTAAATAAATAATCTTCTACATCTTTAAAATAAATTTCAACATTTTTTAAGGTAGTATCACTAAATATTTCACTTTTAAAACTTACGGCATTTATCGAAATTATATTATTTAAAAAATCAATTGTTTGCCCTTTCATTTTCGTAATGCCAATTAATTCATTATTATCGCTTTTTAATTCTTTATCCCATCTTTGGATTCCACCCTTAATATGCTCACAAATTTTAGGAAAAATATTTTTTTTTTGCGAAAGAACAATTTTCCTCCATATTCCTAAACTATCTTCCAAATAAAAGTTTTCAAAATACGGTTCCAACTCCCAAAATATTTCAAAAATTCCTGTTAAATGCTGACTATCATCGCCATAATAAATAAATTCTATACTTTGTTGCTTGCGTAACATTGAAAAAATAATTTCTTCACAGTGCGGGATGAAGATTCTTAGTTCATTAACATTTTCATCCGCTTTGAAGTTATGTTTTTTTAATACTCTATTAAGCTCACTCTTCCATATAGATGGCTTATCTTTTAATAACCCTTTGACTAAAAGCTCACATTTCATAAATTTATAATCCTCCATTCTTCAACATTGAAGGTAAAAAATTATTTAGAACCTCGTATATTATTAATAGTTAGATTCACATCTGACCATTAATAATATACGAGGTTCTAAGCATTTGCAAAAGGAGCTTTATGCCTGTCCATCATTTCCATAAACTCGTCAAAAAGATAAGACGCATCATGTGGACCTGGCGCTGCATCCGGATGAAACTGTACAGAAAATGCAGGAAATTTTTGATGACGCACACCTTCAATTGAACCATCATTTACCTCGATGTGTGTTACTAAAAGTTGTGTTTTAGCAATTGATTCAGGATTAACCGCAAATCCATGATTTTGTGAAGTGAAATCTAGCCTTCCTGTTGCAAGATTGCGCACTGCATGATTAAAGCCACGATGACCAAATTTCATTTTATACGTATCTGCACCATTAGTTAAAGCAAATAATTGATGACCCAAACAAATGCCAAAAAGAGGCAATGTTTCTTGAATTTTTTGAATCATCTCAAGAACTTCAGGGATATCTTTAGGGTTTCCTGGTCCGTTGGTTAATATCACACCATCAGGGTTTAAATCTAAAATTGTCTGTGTTGGCGTATTATAGGGAAAAACGGTCAAGTTACATTTGCGCTTTGATAATTCTCGCAGAATCGAATGCTTCAAACCAAAGTCAACCACTACAACATTTCGTCCAACTCCAGGAGAAGGATAAGGTTTTGTGGTTGATACTTGAGCCACTTGATTGGTTGGAAGAACCGTGGCTTTTAGTTGATCATATTGATGCTCAAAGCTATCCCCTTTATCAGTAATCGTTGCTTTTAAAACGCCAGACTTGCGAATAATGCGCGTTAAAGCTCTTGTATCAATCCCAGCAATACCAGCAATACCTTTGCGTTTTAAAAATTCATCTAGCGACATTTGTTTTCGCCAATTACTTGGTCGCCTTGCCACTTCATGAACAATCACGCCTTTGGTTGTTGGTGCAATGGATTCGTAATCGTCTCGATTAATTCCATAATTTCCAATTAAAGGATAAGTAAAAGTGAGGAGTTGACCATTATAACTTTGATCGGTAATTGACTCTTGATAACCTGTCATTCCCGTATTAAAAACTAGCTCACCTGTAACGATCGTATCCGCACCAAAAGCTTTTCCTTCAAATACCACTCCATCTTCTAATATCAATAAACGCTTGCTCAAGTTTGCTCCTCCTGTAATTTTTAAATTACTCGAGATTATTAACAGATCTTAGAGCCTGTTAACGATCTCAGAGTGATGAATGATTTTGGCTATTTTTCCGTATTTTTTCGTTAAAAAGCCTCGATTTAGCACCACTAAACCTACGTTTTTTGCCTCAAACTACGAAAAAATAGCTCAAAAATTCATTTCACTAGAGATCGTTAACAGGCTCTTAGACCATGCTAACTTTCCATCAACCAAAGTTAGCATAGTGTCTCCTTTAACTTTCCAGCCTAAAAACGGTGTGTTATGCCCTTTTGACTTAAAATCTTTTGCATCAATTACATACTCATGATCTAAATTCATAACTGCGATATCTGCGGGTTTGCCAATCTGCAAATTGCCACCAGTCATTTTAAAAATTTTGGCTGGATTTGTAGACATCAAGCTAATTAACTTCTCTAAAGTGAAAATGCCTTTTTCTACAAACTGAGTATACATTAGGGAAAAAGCTTGCTCTAAACCGACAATGCCAAAGGCACCATTTACAAAGTCTGTATTTTTCTCAGCTTTAGCGTGAGGTGCATGATCAGTTGCAATCATATCAATCGTTCCATCAAGCAAGCCTTCAATTAATGCTTCTTGATCAGCTCTGCTAGGCAGCGGTGGATTCATTTTCCAAACGGCATTATCTGTTTTAATATCTTCATCTGTTAATAGCAAATGATGTGGTGTTACTTCACAAGTGACACAAACTTTCGCCTTCTTAGCTTCACGAATCAGTTGTACTGTCTCTTTGGTGGAGATATGACAAACATGATAATGACAGCCAGCACTTTGAGCTAATATTAAATCTCGAGCTACTTGCGAACTTTCTACTACTGATAAAATTTCCGGAATTTTAAGCTTCTTAGCGCGTTTGCCAGCATGCATCACGCCGCCGTTTAGCAAACTATTATCTTCTGCATGTGCAACAATTGCTTTGTCAACTTTAGCGGCCTCAACCATAGCGCGATACATTGTATCAGCTGTTTGTATTCCTGAACCGTCGTTAGAAAAGTTCCACGCTCCTGCTTTTTTAAGAGCAGAAAAGTTGACTAAATCAGTTTCTGATTCCCGATTTTTTGTAATCGGTGCATACTGATGAACTTTAACAACAGCATCTTGTTTGATTTTTGCTAATATTTTTTGCATTTGCTCAGGATTATCTGGTGTTGGATTGGCATTGGGCATGGCACACACTTGTGTAAAACCACCATGTGCAGCAGCTAAACTTCCTGTTTGCATTGTTTCCTTGTATTCAAAACCTGGCTTTCGAAAGTGAACATGAACATCGATTAAACCTGGTATCACCACGGCGTTTTTAACATCGTATACTTTGTCAAAAGTAATGGTTTGTTTTTCAAAATTTTGCCCAATTGCGTAAATAATGTCATCTTCAAGCCAAAACTCACCAGCAATTAAATCATTGCCTTTATCCACTATTTGAGCATTTTTGATCAATATTCTCACGAAATCAATATACCTCTCTTAGAATCTTGTTAACGCTCTTACAAAAAACACCTGCATGCAAAAACAAACAAATTGTAGAGATCATGAACAAACATTTATTGTTCTGCTGGCAATTCCACTTTGTCACTAAAATTGATTTCAATATCATTGAAGTCGCTGTCTAATACGTCTTCATTTGCCAAATTGTCCATTTCAGATATTTCTTCTAAGTCATTTTCAAACTCTAAAAGATCATCATCAATATTACTATTTTTCAAAATATCTTTTAACAGTTCATTGCTGGATGGCAAAGCAGTAGTTAGTGGCATTAATAATTCGTCCCATTCTTTGGATTTAACAGTTTGCAGCTGAGATTCGATCATCAATGTTAAGCGCTGATGAAAAGAGCGCGTTTCTTTTTTTAGTTCATCGGTATCGATTCTTAGTTTATTAGCGTCTTCCGTAGCCTGTGAAAGAATTTCTTCTGCCTTTTGTGTTGCTTCTTCGACAATTTGCTTTGCTTTAGCTTGTGCATTTGTCACTTGGTCAAGTGCTTCTTGTTCTGCTGATTTAACAATCACATCTGCTTCGTCACTGGCTGTGGCTTTTACTTTATCTGCTGTATCCTGAGCAACGATAATGGATTGATTTAATGCTTCTTTTAGTTCATTGAAGTATTCTAACTTCTCTTGAGAATGCTTTAGGCTTTTTTCTAGTTCCCGATTTTTTTGATTTAATAATTCATAATCATGCATAACTTGATCTAAAAAATCATCAACTTCATCTTGATTATAGCCACGCATTTTTGTGCCAAAATTTTTATTTTGGATATCTAGTGGTGATAATGTCATTCTTACACCTCTCGTATACTTGTTAATATCAATTATTTTGAACGCATCACTGCACACATTATACACATTTAAATTTAAATTAGCTAAATTTGAATTATCTTAATTAAAAAATATCTATAAAAATATTGTTGAACTTAACACGTTTTAGTTGGAAATTAATTTTGATATCCATAATCTTTTAAAAAAGTTTGTTTATCACGCCATTTTTTTTGAACTTTTACCCATAATTGCAAATAAATTTTTTCACCTAATAAATGTTCGATATCACGTCTGGCAAGAGAACCAATTTTTTTTAACATCGCGCCATTTTTGCCGATGATAATTCCTTTTTGGCTATCCCTTTCCACAATGATATTTGCTTCAACTTGAAATTTCTCCACCTCATTTACATGTCGCATCAGTTTAACATCAACCGCAACAGCATGCGGTACCTCGTCTCTTGTTAACAACAACACTTTTTCTCGAATCAACTCAGATACAACAAAGTATTCTGGACGATCTGTAACCATATTTTCTGGGAAATATGGTGGGCCTGCCTGTAATTTGGCGACTAATAATTTCATTAACTGTTCGACATTATTGCCATTGATTGCTGATATCGGGACAATTTCGGTAAAATTCATTTGCTGCCTAAAATCATCAATAAATGTTAATAAATCGTTTGGATGAACAGTATCAATCTTATTGATAACCAAAAAAATAGGCGTTTTAACTTTACATAGACGCTCAATAATTAAATCGTCTCCCTTGCCACGTTTTTGATTTGCAGACACCATAAAAAATACTGCATCAACTTCTTCTAACGCCGAGTATGCAGCTTGCACCATAAAATCTCCTAATGATGTCTTGGGCTTATGAATTCCTGGAGTATCAATTAAAACAATTTGCGCATCTTTCATCGTTAAAACGCCTTGGATTTTATTACGCGTTGTTTGCACTTTCTCGCTTATAATCGCAATTTTTTGTCCCACCAAACGGTTTAATAAAGTTGATTTCCCCACATTGGGACGTCCTAAAATAGCTACAAAACCTGATTTGTATTCACTCACTTTTAAATTCCTTTCAAGTAAACAGCCCGATTATTTTCGGCAAAAAAATAATCATCCCCACAAGCATCGCAAAAAGAGCCATTAACAACACTACTCCAGCTGACATATCCTTAGCTTTTTTCGCAAGAGCGTGATAATGATAGCCTGTTGCCAAATCAACTACATTTTCTATTACAGAATTTAAAATCTCAGTGACAATAACCAAAAAAATCGCTAATAAAATCCATAGCCACTCATGCACAGAAAGATGAAAAATAAAACCTAAAACAATGGCAAAAATTGCTAATAACGCATGTTTTCGCATATTTCGTTCTTCATCAATTGAAGTTTTAATTCCTGTTATTGCAAATTCAAAAGAACCAATAAAACTTTCATTTTTATATTTCTTTCTCTTTTTCTCGTCTAAGTCCATAAGCATCCAAAATCTCCTTTTGCAATTTAGACATTTCCTTCTCTTCTTTAGAAGTTTGGTGATCGTATCCATTGATATGAAGAAATCCATGTATTGCCAGAAAACCTAACTCTCTTTTATAAGAATGACCATATGCTTTAGCTTGCTCTTTTGCTTTTTCAATCGAGATCATAATATCGCCAAGATTACGCGGGAGAGTCTCCATTTCTTCATCTAAGAAAATCGGCAGTTCTTCTTTACCTTTTTCTTCCATACCAAAGCTAATCACATCTGTCGGAGCATCTTTACCACGATAATTGCGATTTATTGTTTGGATATCTAAGTTATCCATAAAAGTTACAGACATCTCAGAATCAATTGAAACATCTAAGTATCCAGCTGCAAAATTCAATAAATCTTCTATTTGCTTAAGCTCTGTTAACGTCATTTGCCCTGTTTTATCATTAATAACAATATCCACTTACATTCCACCTTTTAAATTGTATGCACGTATAATCTCTGCTATTACTGGATGGCGTACAACATCTTTATCATGCGCTCCAAATAAGAGAGCAACATCTTTAATAGCTGTTAATTGCAACTCTACCGAAATTCGTTCATTTGCCAAATAATCCCTCCAAAATGAAATTTATATTTTCTTTTACATTATAGCGAGGAATAGTCTTGTTGCACAGCTAAGAACCTGTCTACTATTTCATCTATAGAGATCGTTAACAGGTTCTTAGGAAGTTTTCAAGCGTTTGGCGTGCCAAAAAAGCATTTATTTCTTTAATAAATGCTTTTTCATTCCCTCGACTTTCTCCTTTAGCAAAGAAACTTCTTGAACTAATTTTTTGATATTAGCGTCACGTCTAGTACTTAAATAAGTACTTAAAATTTGCATTAGCAATAAAAAAACGATCGCACCAAAAAATAGAAAGTTCATTGGAGATTCAAAAGATAATGTATGACTTAGCCAAATAATAGCATTTGGAAAAATAACCATTAATAAACACACAAGACCTAATAAAAGCCAGGGAGAAGATTTTTTTAATGAAAAAATATTTTTATTCACCATTCTGGCAATAATAAAAATTAATAATAATGATAAAACAAGCATTTCAAGGCGCAAAGTTGGGGACATTAATCTCCCTCCTTCATAAATCCAGAAATAAAGATAGCTGCAGTTACTTCAATCATATATGTAGCAGAAGTTAAAGCGCGAATCGAAGAAATTCCCATCTTACGATCATACATTTTCACAGCTCTTTCTCCAATTCGAAATTTATTTTTTAATAGATGAACAATGGATTCTGGTTCAGGATAACTTACCGGATATTTCGTTGATAAAAAAGCAATGGCTTTTTTATTAGCTGCCCGAAAGCCTGATGTTGTATCATAAATCTTTTTACGACAAACAAGTTGAATTGCTAAAGAAATAATTATAATGCCAAGCCTACGCATAAATGTCGATTTAAAATTATCCTTAACATTTTCAACAAATCGAGAACCGATTACAAAATCATATTCATCATGTAAAACGGGCTCTACAATTTTATTCAAACTTTCAATATCATGCTGACCATCACCATCAAACTGGACTGCTACATCATAGTCATTATTTTTTGCATACATATATCCTGTTTGCACTGCTCCGCCAATACCCAAATTATTAATCAAATCAACATGATTGACCGCACAACGATCTAAAACTTTTCCTGTACCATCAGTAGAACCATCATTAATCACAACATAATCTAATGTGTAAGCAAGCTGATTTTTCTTTTTAAATTCCTCAATCTTTTCAACAGTCTTTTCAATACTCTTTTCTTCATTAAAAGCAGGAATAATCAGCAAAACTCTCATTATATATCCTCATTTAAAACCAGTGTTAAATTTATTTTGAAAATATCCTTCGAGAAACATCCAGTAATTTCTCTAAAAATTTTTCTGGAACTTTTTCGATATATTTAGCATTACGGACGAAGTAATCAATTGTAACTAACTGATCCAATAAAGTGTAACCTGTTGTTTTGCATTCATTAGGCATTTTTATATACAGTGGCAAGCGACGTTTAGTAGTTGAAATTGGAGCAATAATCACTACATTCGTAAATTTTGCAACAATATCGTTGGATAAAACAACTAATGGACGATAACCTTTTTTAGGATCTAAATTTGCTCGAATAATATCACCTTGTTTAGGAATATATTTTTCTTCATCTACCAAAGCTCTTCTCCAACACTTTCATCAAAATCAAGAGGTTTTTCCCTAAGTCCATCATCTCTATAGTCTTTAAAAAGATAAGCTAGTGAGCCATCATCCTTATCAGATGCTAGTGATAAAACAAGGCGATTGTCATTTGTTTTTTCGGCTAATAAACTTTGAGCATTTTGCCAACCAAGAGAATTTAATAAATCAGCTTGCAAACGGATAGCTTTTGAATCTCCCCATTTGCCTACTGGCATTTTGACCGTCATACCCAACACCACTTTCTGAGCATTTCAAATTTCTGCATTTCTTTAGATAACATACAGCGTCGATACATTTCTCATTTAAAATCAGTGTTAATTTGATTAAAATCTTGTAAATTTTGTTCATTTAGTTTCAATATTTCTATTTGCTTATGCAAGGTGTCTTCCACAATATCAGCAATAAACTGATTAAAGGGTTCAAGACTTGCATCAGGTGTTTTTTGCGTTTCATAGAGCGCTTTATTATAAGCACCCCGCATTTTTTCATTTGGCTTAACATAAATTGGTGGAAAACCTGTTTTTGTTAGTTGAAAATTTAAAAGCAAACGTGCTGTGCGACCATTACCATTAATAAATGGATGAATAGTTACAAAACGCTGATGAATTTCGCTAGCTAACTGCACTGGATGAAGATGCTGACCCTCATCATTTACCCATCTTACAAATTCCTCCATTTGTGGTTTGACCAAAAACGGTTGCGGCGGCTTATATCTACCTACAATGACTGGCACTGCTCGATAAACACCTGCTACTTCGCTGACCCTTTTTGTACGATGATATACCAAATAATTAACTTCACGAATCATCCGCTCGCTAAACACTTGCTTTTCAGAATTAACCGCAAGCTCTTTCATATAATCAAGAGCTTCAGAATAATCAATCAACTCTAGATAATCTTTAATGGGTTTTTGCGCAATGGTAATGCCCATTTCTAAAGCCACTCGCGTTTCATCCAAAGTCAATGTATTGCCTTCCAACCAAGTAGAAGAGTGTGTCTCCTCAATTCGGTAATTTTTCCATAAAAGCTTAGCTTGCACTTGATCTAGTGGCCTAAAACTATCCATTTTTGCTTTTAATTGATCTATCTTTGCATAATCAACCATTCAAATCACCAAAATTAAGACTTCACCAAGAACCGTCCACTTTTCTTTGACAAATTTGGATTATAGTATGGATCATTTTCAATAATCTTTGAGTATCTTTTCATCATATACTGCGACTCTTTTTTTAGCCGCTCTAACTTTTCCTTTGAAACATCATCAAGTCCACGTGTTTGCGATTCATAATGATAAAGTTCTGCCTGATGCGCCCAAATATTATCTTTGCCTAATTTTTTAAAACGGATGCCTAAATCTATGTCATTATACGCTACAGTTAGATTTTCATCAAATCCGCCAAGTTGCTTAAAGTCGTCCTTTTTCACCATCGCACACGCTGCTGTTACTGCATAATAGTTGACATTGATCTGCAAACGACCAAAATATCCAAACTCACTTCTGTCATACATATGATGCACATGCCCTGCAACGCCACCTAAACCAAGCACCACGCCTGCATGCTGAATATTGTTTGTCGGGTAATAAAGTTTAGCTCCGACCATCCCCACACGCTCAAATTGTGCAAAAGACACCATCGTTGATAACCAATCAGGCGCAATCACCTCAACGTCATTATTTAAAAATAAAAAATATTTCCCCTGCGCTTCTTTAGCAGCCAGGTTGTTAATCTTTGAATAATTAAAAGGAATGTTAATTGAAAGTTTTATGAATCTTTTGCCTAATTTTTTCTGATACTCAGCATAAAGCGCAAAAACTTTCTTCTCAGAACTTTCATTATCAGCCATGATTATCTCATAATTTTGATAAGTTGTCTTGGTAAGAATTGAATCAATTGCTCGTTTTGTATCTTCATAACCATTTCTAGCTGGGATAATAATCGAAACTAAATCTTCCTGCAAAATATCGTAATGAACGTCATATAATCCTAAGCCTGCACCATGCGTAACACCTCCTTTTAATCCACGCCGCACCAACGCTTCTTGTACAGCTTTAAGTCCAGCTTCAAAAGCATACTTTTTCATTTTCGGATTTACTGCCGTTGAAGTTTTTAGCATCCGCCAATGATATAAAATTTTTGGTATATGATGAATTCTTGAAGCGTCCGTTTTCTCAACAAAGCGCAAAACCAAATCATAATCTTGAGAGCCCTCAAATCCTTTGCGAAAACCACCGATTTTTTCAATAATAGAACGCCTGTAGACGCCCAAATGACTAATATAATTTGTTCCTAACAATAAATCCGGTGAAAAATCCGGCTTAAATGCTGGATCAGATCGAACACCTTTCTCATCAATCTTATCTTCATCGCTGTAAATTAAATCAAGCTTAGAATTTTTATTTAGCGCCTTCACCACTTCAAAAAGAGCATTGACAGGCAATTCATCATCATTATCGAGCAACGCTACAAATTCGCCACTTGCTAAAGCCAATGCTGAATTTGTTGCCTCACTAATGTGCCCATTAATTTTACGATACACAACCTTCACTCGAGCATCAGCTTTTTTGTAATGATCCAAAACTTTCTTAATTTCGGGATCAGTCGATTTGTCATCTGCAATGCATAACTCAATCTTTGTATAGCTCTGCATCAACACTGCATCAATACATTTTTTTAACCACTGAATTGGCGCATTATAAACAGGCATTACAATCGAAATCACAGGTGTATAAGTAAACTGTTCAATCTCTCTTTTCATTTTCTCTAACGTTTCTAACTCTTCCTGATCAATCCACCTTTGATAAGCTTTATCAGTGATTTTTGAAGCTTTGCCCGACTTTAATTTCTTTAAAGTAGCCCTTAAGCCATAAGTGCAGTAATAACGATAACCTTTTATTGCCATTAAAACATTTTTATCCAATATCGCCTTAACTTTTTTCATCTTACCTTTTACTTTCCTAAACTTTTTCAAAATTATTTATAAAACTCTGTCACTAACCTTTTTAAATCGGATTTAAAATTTCTAAAAAAAGTTTTTCTAAAATTGGCACATCTGCCGTATACCGTTCCATCCATATATTGATAAAAATCATATCTCTTTTTCGTCATATGATTTCTCCCTAAGTACCATTATTTTCTTCTTTAAGTGTTCAACATCTTTTACTGTAGGTTGCCACCCTTCAAACATATTTGTACTCACAGAATGCCAAACAATGCGAAAGTCTTGCTTATTTTCAAATTGCACTCCCATAATAGTTAGGGAATTTTTATCTATATCTAATCTCATCATTAATTCCGCACTTTCATCGTATATATCAAAATGAATTTAACCAAGCTATCTTTTCCCATCCGCTGCAAAAACAATGCCTGCGTCTTCCCGCATCGCAACTAATACAGCATTTACATTACGCGCAAGCTCAACCCACTCTTCATATTTTGCGCCCCAAACTTCACTTTTAGGATGCAATAACACTTGAGCAAAAGCCTCAGCTTCTTCTACCATAGGATTAGCTAAAGCATTAATTTTTAAAGATTTCACATCTTTTTCTCGTTCATAATAATCAGCCGAATTAATCGCACTAATGGCATCCAACACCAAAGTTCCCTTAGCTAAAAAAATTTCTGAAGGCGCAAAGCTTTTAATATTTTTACCGGGTTGAATCGTCACATCAAAATTTTCATAGCGCAAAACTCCCGTCCCCATACTATCGATACCTGTAGATGCAAGAGTGGCAAAATAATGAACAAAACTCGGCACACCAAACCAACCAAGCGCTGCATACACTTGGTAAACACCTAAATCATACAGCGCACCACCTGAAAATTTTAAAGAGAAAATATTAGGCTCTTCTCCCGCCAGTACTTTATCCATGCGCGAAGAATACTTAGCATAATGAAAACTAGCTCCTTGAATTTCACCATTTGACTCCAAAAATTTTTTTATTTCAGCAAAACTTTGTTCATGAAGATTGCGTGCAGCTTCAAAGAAAAAAACTCTTTGCTTATTGGCTAACTTGATAATCTCATCCATTTCTTCTCTGGTAGAAAAAGCTGGTTTTTCCACGATCACACTCTTGCCCGCTAAAATCGCCTGTTTGGCTTGAGCAAAATGCAAGGAATTTGGTGATGCAATATAAACAACATCTAGCTTTTTATCTTGAAAAAAAACCGCCAAGTCTGTAAATAAATTAATCTTTCCTTGATACTTGGCCGCAAATTGTTTAGCTGTTGTAAAATTCCTGGAATAAACACTACTTAGTCGATATTTTTTGGTAGATAAAGCTGCAGCAATAAATTGATCCGTAATCCAATTAGTCCCAATCACTCCTAAATTCAACATTTAGCTCGCCTCTTTAATTTACAAACTTTGAGCAACCTTTTCTAACTCATCTAGACGCTTTTCAAAAACCGCAAAAGCAGCTTCTAAATAATCAGCTTTGAGCATATCAACACCCGCTTTTTTCATCACCTCAAGCGGATACTCTGAACTACCTGCTTTTAAAAATTCTAAATATTTATCTACATCATCTTGACTTTTCTGAACAATTCTTTGTGATAAATCATTAGCCGCTGCAAAACCTGTGGCATATTGAAAAACATAGTAATTTCTATAAAAATGCGGAATACGCGCCCACTCCAAAGCGATCTGTGGATCAAACTTCAAGTTTTTTCCATAATAGCGAACATTTAAATCACTATAATATTTATTCAAACCATCTACTGTTAAAGGTATACCAGCTTCTACTTGTTGGTTAATATAATATTCAAACTCAGCAAACTGACTTTGTCTAAAAACGCTACCCTTAAAACCATCAAGATAATGATTTAACACATATGCCCGAACCTTAGAATCTTTCTCATTCTTCAATAAATATTCGGTTAAAATATTTTCATTAGTAGTCGAAGCAATTTCTGCTAAAAAGATCGGATAATGTCCATAAGCGTAAGGTTGATTGCTGCGCGTATAGTGACTATGTGCGCTATGCCCCATCTCGTGTATCAATGTATAAAGATTATCCAAATTATCCTGCCAATTTAGCAAAATATAAGCTTCGGTATCATAAGCTCCACCTGAGAAAGCACCAGATCTTTTGTTTTCATTTTCATATACATCGATAATGCGGTGATCAAAAACATGGCGAACATAAGTTAAATAATTTTTTCCTAACACCGCTAAGCTCTCTAAAATCTTGTCTTTTGCTTGCTTATATGTAAAGCTAAGAGGCGCTTTTCCTAATAATGGTGCATATAAATCATAGCTATGAAATTCTTGAACACCAAGCAGTTTCTTGCGAAAAGCAACATAACGATGCAATAAAGGTAAATGTTTATTGACCGTTGCAATTAACATGTCATAAACTTCCTCAGGAATATGATGGCTTGTCAATGCTGCTTCTCTTGAGTTTTGATAATTTCTAATTCGTGCTGAAAAAACATTGGCTTTGATTTCACCATTTAAAGTACTAGCAATTGTATGTTGAAGTTTTTCATATGCTTTATAAATATTTTCAAAAGCTTGTTTACGTACATTTTGCTGGGAAGATTCTAAAAATCTTAGCAAATTACCATTCGTTAACTGGACTAACTGACCATTATCATCGATAGTATCTTCAAATTTCAAATCAGCATTATTTAAGATACTAAACGTATTATTAGAAGCATCCAAAACATCACTAACACTCGCTAATACATTTTCAACTTCAGCAGAACTAATATGGGCACGCTGCTCAGTAATTTCCTCAACAAAGTGTTTGTAAATGGCTAAATTTGAAGACTCAGCAAAATACTTTGTTAATAAATCATCAGATAAAGATAACAACTCCGGTTCAAACCACGAAACAGCTTCGGCTACTTGCGCGTATAAATTGTCAGCCTGACCAATAAACATCTGATACTTTGCATTTGTTGTATCTTGATCGTGCTTTAACGAAGCATACACATAAATCTTTTGCAATTTACGAAAAATAGCAAATTGCCACTCCATCGCTTTTAAAAAAGCTTGCGCGCCCTTTTTAAGCGTTCCTTCATAATCTGCTTTTTCTAAAAGTTGCTTTGTTAGCTGCTCTAACTCTTCTTTCCACATTTCATCATTAGGAAAAATTGACGACAAATCCCAAGTGTTAGCCACTGCTAGCTCTTCTCTTTTTGGTAGTGCTTTTTGCTTCATAAAAATCTCCTTCTACTTTTAGACCTGTCCTAAGAGCCTGTTAACGATCTCCAGAATTGTGCAATTTTGTTTAATTTTTGACACTTTTTTGTCAAAAATCCTGTCGGGTATTTGTTCAAGTTTTACTTGATTACAAATCGTGGGAACGGGATCCTCGAAATAGCACCACCGCTTGCGCTATTTCTGCGTTTTTTTTCGCAAATTGCCTAAAAATTAACCAAAAAATCTGTCGGGTTATTACAAGTTGTTTCAAGCTTTGCTTGATTACAATTTGTATAACGGGATTTCATCAATAGCGAGATCGTTAACAGGCTCTAAGGCGTTAATTCAAAGTTATAGATCCCCGAAAGTAAGATACACGCGCAATAAATGTTTTTTTGCTTATTGCGATGACTGTATAGTTACACTTGATGTGAGCCATTAATATAGAAAAATAAAAAAGACCTCCTGTAAGCTGTAAATAAAAAACCACAGAACAAAAGCTTCAACACATGACTAATATAGCATAAACACAACATTTCTGCCACGCTGGGGTAATACCAAATCGGAATTAAAATGTGAAAATATTTTCCATTGTATGCCTTGTTCTGCAATAAAAGGTAGTGTATTATTCAGGGTGATAAAGTACTTTGTTATCATTTTTAATCTTACAAATATTTTTTGAAGATTTAAAAATTGGCATATCAAGATATTAGGGTTTATATTGATAATAATCTTTTTTAAAGGAAGGTGGTTTTTTTTTGAAAAATTTTTTATATAAAGAAATAAAAATCTTTAGCTGTATAATTATCGTGTATGTATTGATGCTGGTTTCATGCAATAGTGCTACCGCATTAGTTATAAAAGGTGGTCAACATGGATTAGAAGCTAATGAAGAATTTCATGGTTGTGAAACAACCCCTGTATGTTTGAATGGAAACTGGCCTCAACAAAAAGCTACTAATTGGTGCTTGGCAACATGTATGAATATCGTTTACCGTGATTGCTTAGCTTATAGAGGTGGTACCCAGGTGTTCGGTCCAGAGCCTACCACGGATCTTTTTGCTGAATTAGCTTTTGTTTTAGCTCCCGGGGAACTTAGTATTATAAATTTTGAAATACTTCAACCTGATGCACAAGCTTATCTTCGAAATCATTTCGGTTTAATTGAATTTAAAAATCCTGCACAGCAAATATCTGCTATTTCTGGACATTTTAAAGGTTTAAGTAGAGAAGAAAGAAACAATATCTGGAATGGAGGTAATTTTCGGCCTGGTACATTAGCTCAGAATTTTGGGCTTTTAACTGGAGATCCGCAAGCAGGTTTAGCTGCTATGCCACAAGAGATAAAAAATAGTATTAACACTACTGTGGAAAGTGTTAACATTATTTTTAATCAGATGCTAACACGAAATCCAAATTTTGCTCAACATCACGAAATTGTTAATTCTCCTGGAGCAAATCCTTGGCAAGCAATGTTTAATGATATTTGGGATCGTCAGCATATAGTAATTGTCAATATGGTCTATGATAATGGAGCTCGTCATAGTTTGGCTGCCTATGGTGCGTGCCGAAGTCATACAGATACAGGTGATGTTGATCGTATTATGATTTATGATCCTAGTGATGGCTATAATAATGTTCTTGTAAATGTTGATTCTAGAGATACCGTTCGTTTGCATGAAAGAAATGCAAAAATTGATAGCTTTATTGTCTTTGATTATTAGAAAAGGAGAATGACGATTATGAAAAAAAAGATTATATTTTTTATTACATTTGTTGTACTAAACTGTTTTTTATGTACTTCAGTCCATGGATTGGAGCAGAATTTGGAGAAATCTCTGTTTTTATCGGAAGATCACTGGCTGTCATTTAAAATTAGAGATCATTTTCAAGGGAAGGAATATAAAAAGTTTTTATCACCGATTGTAAGTGGCACAGATTGCAAGCATATTATCGTTTGTAAATACGGTTCAAATAAAGCATCTACAGATTGTCGTGGAAATGCCCGGATCCTAATTCCTTTAAAACCAAAAGCCGAAGAAACAAGAGAAACAACATATAAAGATTGTGAAGATGGGACTAGTGGTGATATTTCTTTATATGCACGCTTTAAAAAACCACAAGGAGAAGTCCTAAAGGAAGAGGACTTTGTTAATTTAGACCCTGAGTCTGCTCCTTATTATGTCATTGGGCAAAAGAAAATTGATGAGAAATTAGATAGCTTAATACAACAAGGAGAGTACTCTTGGATTAATGAGGGAGGCGTAATTAGAACATTGATAGCAACCATTGATGGGAGTCAGTCCTTAGGTTACTTGATTGAAAAAAGAGATGGAAGTAAAAAAGTGTTTTGGCCTACTGTGCATTACTGCAGATTTGGATTTCAACAATATGATTTTAAAGAATGGTCAACTATCAAAAATTTATTTGATATAAATAGCACTGAAAGTTCAATGTTTGGCACGGGCACAGGATGGTCTTAGACCATCCTGTTAACTTGCTTCACCTTTTTATAAGAATAGCCAAAAGCTAGCACAACCACCATCTAATGAGCCTGTTAACAGGTTTCTTATCTTGCTTTTGTATGGATTATAACAGTTTTATGAGATCGTTAACACGTATAATTTTGAATTAATGTTTTAGGACAGATTTTTTAATCAAAATTTTTTTCCTTAATTAAGTAAATCGGACGTCTTTTAACCTCTAAAAAAATCTTTCCCAGATATTTGCCAATAATTCCCAAACAAAATAGCTGTAAGCCGCCAATAAAAAGAATAATACAAGCTGTACTGGTCCATCCTGGAACAGGATTATCCCAAATAAGATTAACAACGAAATAATATATCATGGTGAAAAATGAGATTAAACAACTAATAACCCCGATAAAAGTCGCTATATTTAAAGGCGCTTCTGAAAAGTTAATAATTCCTTCAAGTGAGTATTTAAATAAACTCCAAAAACTCCAAGAAGTCTCCCCAGCTATACGCTCACGATTTTCATAAGAAAGATAAGCGATCTTAAAACCTACCCAACTAAACAAACCTTTGGAAAAACGGTTTACCTCTTTAAGCTCTAAAATAGCATCCACCACTTGCCGTGTCATTAAGCGAAAATCACGGGCCCCGTCAACCATTTTGGTATCAGAAATATTATTAATCAATTTATAAAACACTTGTGCAAACCATGAGCGAATCGGTGGCTCTCCTTTACGTCCAGAGCGCCTCGTACCCACCACATCATAATCATCTTCGCAAATTAAACGAAGCATCTCAGGCAAAAGATGCGGTGGATCTTGCAAATCAGCATCCATCACCGTTATAAAATCCCCTTTAGCAGCTTTCAACCCAGCTAAGAGCGCTGCTTCTTTACCAAAATTACGCGAAAAAGAAAGATAACGAATCCGTGAATTCTGCTGCGCCAACTCTCTTAAAATACTCAGAGTCTGATCGGTTGAACCATCATTTACTAAATAATAAACAACTTCAACCTCCATTTTTTCAAAAATCTTTTCAACTTCCTCAATAAACAGTGGCAGCATCTTTTCTTCATTAAAACATGGAACTACCACAGATAACTCCTGCATAAAATCCTCCTGAATATCGAATTAAGAACCTCGTTGATTATATCATTTATAAGCAGAAGTCTTTCAGTCTGAAAATAAAAAAACGAAGCTTGAACAACTCAAACTTCCCTTTTTACGATTTATGCCATTTTTTGATCTAGCTCTTCGGGAAAAGGTGTCCTCTCTGGACGATCGATTCTAATAAAATCGGCCGCACTTTTAGAGTTACTTGATGCTACTTTCTTTTTAAATTTACTCATGGCTAAATTCAAAACAAATGAAACAAATTTGATAATCAAACGAGACACTAAAAAACTAAATCCAATAGCTAAAACGCCTATACCCAAATAAGGTAACAAGCTTCCCTTCCAGTCTAACTTATCTTCTGTGAACTCAAAAACACCCAAAACAATTGCTACGGCACAAAACCCTGCCAAGCCATAATAAACAAAAAAAGCACTTGCGCTATCTTTTTTTACTAATTTTTTATGGAACGCGGTAGTAAAGGCATGAACATTGAACTTACGTTGCTTTTTATTCTTAACAACACGAAGAAATTTTATTGAATCATCCCATTTAACACACTGAAAATCTCCTTTACGGATCTCCATCTAGACATTTCCTCCTACTTAAAATTCTCTTGTCATTTATGCTAGCATTTCTCTTTTTAGAATAAAATACCTTTTTTATTACAAAATATTACGATTATTTTACAAACATTGCATCACCAAAACATCGCTAGCATCTAATTTATCAACGATATTATGAAAATATTTATCTTCTAATATTTCTGTTTGCCGAGTAATCTTGAAGAATCACGCTTTGCTAAAGGAGTCTGAGCAATTAATTTTTCCGGAAGTTGAAAATCAAAATCTTTGGTTGATAACTCCATTCCTTACGCTCTTTTCACTTTGCTTATAATAACTTTTCAAATGCTTGCTCAAATTTTTGAATATCGCCTGCGCCCATAAAAACAAACACTTCTCCACGATGCTCTAGCAAAACGGAAATATTGTCTTCAGAGATAATTGCGCTCTCTTTTGTTAATTTTGCTTTTAAATCTTCAATTGACACCGCACCATTTTTTTCTCGCGCCGATCCATAAATATCAGCTAAAAAAACATAATCAGCCAAATCTAAACTTCCAGCAAACTTGTCTAACAAAGCAATTGTTCGCGAATACGTATGCGGTTGAAAAACAGCAATGATTTGCTTTTCTGGGTATTTTTGCCTGGCAGCGTCTAATGTTGCTGTAATCTCTGTTGGATGATGAGCAAAATCATCAATAATCACCGTATCATCTACTACTTTTTCACTAAAACGCCGCTTAACACCCTTAAAAGTTAAAATCAACTCTGCAATTTTTAATTTATCCAAACCAAGCTGAAAAGAAACTGCTATTACCGCTAAAGCATTCATAATATTATGATGGCCGTATGTTGGCATCTGAAAATGACCAAGCAATTCATCATGAAAATAAGCAGCAAACAAAGAGCCTTTCGTTGTGCGAGAAATATCACGAGCAATAAAATCATTATCCTCGGCTACGCCATAATAAAAACAAGGCACATCAACCTTAAGCTTACGTAAATAAGGATCCTCCCCATATGCAAAGATCCCTTTTTTTACTTGTCTTGCCATATCCTTAAAAGCAGCAAAAAAATCTTCCAGCGAATGATAATAATCTGGATGATCAAAATCAACATTGGTAATAATCGTATAATCCGGATGATAAGCTAGAAAATGGCGTTCATACTCATCAGCTTCAAAAACAAAATACTCTGCTTGAGGATTACCAACACCTGTTCCATCTCCAATCAAAAAACTCGTCGGCTCTAAGCCACTAAAAACATGAGCAAGCAGTCCCGTTGTTGAGGTTTTACCATGAGCACCAGCCACGCCAATACTAGTATAAGACTCAATTAGTCGGCCTAAAAAATGATGAAAACGCGTTACTTTTAAACCCAACTCCTTTGCTCGCACAACTTCTGCATGATCATCTTTAAACGAATTGCCCAAAATAATTTCCATATTAGGTTTGATATTATACGCACTAAACGGAAAAATCTTTATATCAGCCTCTTCTAAACCATGCTGCGTAAAGAAATATTTTTTTACATCACTTCCTGCTACTTGAAATCCCATCTGTTTTAACACTAAAGCTAAAGCGCTCATCCCTGAGCCTTTGATTCCTACAAAAAAATAAATAATGTCCTTATTCAATCTTAATCTCCTCAAGAGCTAATCAGTAAAAAATTTATTTCTAACTTTATCTATTCCTTTAGACTCCTCAGCAAAAATTCCTGCCAAACCTCGGTTTAATACTCGCGCTTGTTTATCTTTAGTCTTTGCTTGATTTTTATTTTTTAAATTCCGATTAACAACAGCTTTTGTAGCTGGTACTTGTTGGAGATTTTGTTTATTTTGCAAATTCGCAGAAGTTTTCTTATCATCAAATAAAATAAAACTTTCTGAATTTTTATGCATAGAAGAAAGCAACTCATCTTTAGTAAAGAATGATTTCTCTTGCCTTTTACTTAAAGGGTTCAACGTTTTCTTCATGCGCGAACGAAAACGATCTACATCACCTGAATACTGCTGCTTTATCGTTTTGGAATTTTCACGTTGCAATTCTGAAATATAATCCCGCTGAGAATCCGTTTTTTTCGCATTAATATCCTTACTCAAATTCCTATTTTTTAAAACTGTAGAATCCTGAACACGATAAAAAGGCTGCTTTTTTATAGGCACTCCCACACTCTTGCCACTTACATCCTGCAATTTTGCAAAATGCTTAGAAGATGGGCGATTAATTTTCATTGCTTCATTATTTGAGCTATCTACAGTAATTTTAGGAACTTTAGCATTAGAAGAAACTTCGCTTTTATATACATGATCATTATCATATGAACTAACAACAGCAGCTTTTTCCTTTTGAATAACCGGTCGATCATTGACATGATTAGTTATAAAATCGTCACCTTCAAAGATAACACGAGTATTTTTTTTAGTCTTTAATTTTAAGCTTGCTACATCAGCATAAAGCGGAAAACGAAAATGCTTACGTTTAACTTCTTTTAACTCCATATCTTTACGTGAGGAACTCACTTCCTCCTTTTCGCTTATTTGCAGCTAATTTTAGCACAGACAATTTATATAGTCGAAAAAACTCGTAAGTTAACGAAAATCAAGGCCGCAAAAACAATTTAAAATATTACTCCAACACACTTTTAATTGCTTGCACGCATTTTTCTACTGCTTCATCGATCTGATCTTTAGTAATAATTAACGGTGGATTAAAATACAAAATATCCCCTAATGGACGCAAGATCAGTCCTAAATCAAGCGCTTTTTTATAGATTTGATAACCTGTGCGCTGCTTCGCATCAAACGCTTTTTTTGTTTCTCTATCCGCCACTAACTCAATTGCATGAATTAAGCCAAGCTGACGAATTTCTCCCACATTTTTATGTTTCAACAGCGCTTTTACTAACTTTTTGGTTAAATATTTTTGCTTATGCCTTGTTTGCTCCAAAATATTTTCCTGCTCCAAAACATCCAAAACACCATGTGCTGCTGCACAACCTAAAGGGTTTCCCGAATACGTATGTGAATGCATAAAAGCTATATGTTGATTGTATTCACCATAAAAAGCATGATAAATTTCATCAGTTGTAACCGTTAGCGACATCGGCAAAAAGCCGCCTGTTAAGCCTTTTGATAAGCATGTAATGTCCGGGGATACGCCCGTATGATTAAAAGCAAACATTTTTCCCGTACGTCCAAAACCGGTCGCAATCTCATCTGCAATCAATAAAACACCATATCGATCACATAATCTGCGAAGCTTTTGCAAGTACAACGGCGGATACATCCGCATACCTGCACTACCTTGCAGCAACGGTTCCACAATCATTGCGCAAGTTTTTCGACCATACTTTTCAAACGTATTTTCCGCATAACTAAAACATTCACACGAACAACTTTCACGATTTCTTTGAAATGGACAACGATATAGCACTTTGCAAAAAGATTATTAATAACCACATTCAACAAACCAAGCTACAATATCTTTCTTAGAAATCTCATCAAAAGCGATTTTTAAGCCTTCTATCAAGCTCTCAAAAATT
>JAIRWP010000050.1 GCA_031268845.1 Lactobacillales bacterium
CAATTTGTAATAACCCGACAGGTTTTTTAACGAAAAAGTGTGAAAAAAGAGCCAAAAACTTGTCGGGTTACTATCAGCTTACCCAAGCTTTGCTTGGTTTGTAAGCTGTGTAACGGGATCATTCATCGCTTTGAGACAAGTTAACAGGTTCTAAGATAACAGAAAGGAATATTATCCATGCCTTTTTTCTTTATGCCGCTTTCACTTTTCACTAAAGAGTATATTTCTGGCGTATTAACACTACCTTTGATTTTGATATGCTCAATCTT
The DNA here is from genome assembly GCA_031268845.1 of Lactobacillales bacterium. Lineage (GTDB taxonomy): Bacteria > Bacillota > Bacilli > Lactobacillales > Streptococcaceae > JAIRLR01. The sequence goes on from JAIRWP010000050.1 coordinate 270, forward strand.
AATATTTCGTTTTTTTAAAGGTGAGCGTAATTTTTATATCCATCCATATGTTGCATGTTTAGTTTCGGTACTTGTGCTGATTCAGGCAATTATCAACTATCATGCTGGCCACAAGTTTATTGATTATGATTCATGGAAACATTTTTTTCAGTTTATTAAAATCGTCATTTTGGTTTTTATCAATTATTTTTTTATCAGACAAACCATCACCACTCGCAAGCATATTATTCAGTTTCTACAAGGAACATTTATCTTTTTGGGGATGGCTTTTTTGGTTGGTTTTATGCAGGAAATATATCTTAAAACAGGACAGTTAACTGGCCTTATTTCCTTTATCGGTCGCTCTTTAGAGGCTCAGTGGCCAAAGACTTCTTCGTTTTATCAAAAAGGTAGTTACGTACAAACGATCCCAAGAATTAACGGACTTTCTCAAGAGCCATCCATTTTTGCAAGTCAAATCGGCGTACTTAGCTTCCCGCTTCTTTTATCGTTAATCAAAAATCAATTTAACTTATTTTTTAAATCCCCAAAAAAGAATATTGCATTTTATATTGTGGTGTTCTTACTAACTACGCTTCTTTCTATTTTAATTAAATCAACTAGTGGTTTGATTTTGGTTGTACTAGCTTGGGGCTTTCTTTTTTTGATCATTTTTAATAATAAAAATAAAAAAGTGCAATTAACCATTTTTTCAACTCTTATGCTAGCGTTGATTGCTCTGATTTTTATTTATTTTGGTAATCCTCGTATTCAAAGCTTTTTAAATGAATATCTAGTCCAAAAATTACAAAACAATTCTGGAGTGAATCGAACAGCGATCTCTCTTGGGTTATTTAAAATTTTTTTGCATCATCCAATATTTGGTGTCGGTTTTTCCGGACCGTATTTGTTTTACGCAACGATAGGAAATGTAAAAAATAATCCTGAGTTCATTACTTTTTTCCTAGCTGATAAATATTTGCCGCAGCTAAGTGAGTTAGGCCAATACCTTGCAAATTATGGATTGATTGTTATCGCGCCGGTATTATATTATTTTGGAAAAATAAAAATTAATTTTCTGCAATTAAATAGACATAAGCTTACAAAAGATAAACTAATCCCTGTTATAAATGATATGATGACTTACTTTTTTATCTTTTTTATTATCAGTCAGATATCTGTGATTCGAACTGTCAATAGCTGTTATTTATTTACACTCTTCCTTTTCCCAACAGCACTAGCAATTTTGAAAAAACAAACTGCTCTAAAAGAATAAAAAGAAGTCGTCTTACGTTTTCGTTTAACAATACTCAAATATTTATGCGTTTGGCGTGCGTATTCTTTAGGTTGGAAAAGAAGATTATTTTTTCTAGCAATAAATCAGAAATTTTAAAATATGCATCACCGAACACTAATCATTAGTCACTTTCACAGTATAAACAAAGCCAAGTAATCCAAGAGCAATCAAAAAAATCCTGCTAAGGATAAAGGATACACTAACTTTAAAAATAGCATCTCCATCGGCACCTATAGGGAGTGTGCAAGGTGTATGCCAAACAAATCCTTTGGTAAAAATATCTAAAAATGGTGATGTGTTAAAGTTCAAAAAAGACAAAATTAAAATAATTGGAATCAATATGTAAAGCCAAGTAAGTTTCTTATTTCCCAAATATAAGCTTATACCAAAAACAAAAACGAAGTTTGGCAATAAAATCAGCAGTGTAGGAAGAATAAAATAGACAAAATTTGTAAATTGAAATGTCATCACATAAAATATCATGCTGATGAGAATAGATATTGCTGCAATTAGAAAGTACGCAGCAGAAATTGAAAGAATTTTTACAGCGAAATATTTAGTATAAGAAATTGGTGTTGCCAGAGTAATTTCTTTTACTAAATCTTCATTTTTTGTAAACAACATGGTGGTAAAAAATATCAAGATCAGCAATAAAAATGGTTGTACTTCACATAAAAAACCAGAGTAACTCCACTTCGAAAAAGGTGCTGTAAACCCTACACCTTTGATTATTTTGGTGTTTAGAGTATAGAAGGAAAACAAAATTGTGATTGCGGAAACTACCATAAAGAATTTCGAGAACACCAACCGCTTTAATTCATATTTAAATATTTTATTCATTGATAAATGCCTCCTTATCCACACCCATTCCATTTAGAAAATCGGCAAATGTTAAGGTTTGATCAGGATTTTTTTGATAATATTGGTAAATCTTTTTCAATCTTTCTGAAAAAATTTTAGATCCTAGCTTGTTTGAAATTTGACAAATTTCAGATACTGGCACATCTGATGTTTTTGCACCGTACAGATCAATAAGAGCGAAATGTTGTTGAATTTTTGACAATTTTTCTAAATATTTAGGGTTTCTAATATAAAAATTCTTTTTAACAGAATTAGCTCTTTCTTCAAAATTTCTTAATAAAGATTTATTTGCTATCTTTTCACCAAATTTTTCTTTCATGATCGCATAATAAGAATAACCTACAAAAGCCTCAGAAGTCCAATTACGACGAACAGAATTATTAATGATCAACTCATCGTCTAACCGATGAATATTTGTTTTATCTTGATTAGAAATATTTACCTTGTCCCACCAAAGAGTTGCTAAAGAATTGATAAATGGTAAAATTGCCTCGAATTCTCTTTCTTTTTTCGTCTTATTTTTTATTGCTTTTTCATCTCTAGAAAAGCTTTCTTCATTACAATTTAAAAGATTGACACAGGAGTCTCCACTGTTTATTTTAGTAACACCTGAAGTTAGAACAATTTTTAATGGATTTGCATTCAAATCAAGTGGACCAAGTTGACCAACAAAAAAATTAAATACGGTTTTTATGTCATTAAACTTAGCATGAAAGTTTTTTTCTTGATCATGGGGATAATAAAATTCTATATCCATACCATTTATATTTTCAAGCATATTTTTGTATTTTGCAGCACATAAAGAAAATTCTTCCATTTGATCATCCGAATAACTCCAACTAGTAGTTCCATCTTCATTGTTTGAAAGTTTTTTATTTTTTTTTCCAGTGGTTACGATTGTTAAATTAGCATCAACTCGAACCACCCCTTTGACAGGAGAAAATTTTTTATCGATTAAAAGATTTGGTAAAAATTTATTTTTAGAAAAAGAAACATAATCTTTTGAAATACCAGAAGAAAAATTCATAATTAAGTTTAAATCTTTTGGGAAACCTCCGTAGGCTAACTTAAGCTGAATATTCCTTTCTGCTGGTAAGTCTACTTCTAAAAGATCATATACACGAGCCATAAAAGAGCTTTTATCGGCAAACTTAATTTTTAAAGGAACCTCATTTACCTTGATAGCATTTACTTTTAAATCCAGGGGAAGACGAATATATATTTTTTGTGGGGCGGAAGTAAGATTTTCTAATTGTTGTTTAAAAACCACCGACATATCTTTTGCTTTTGTACTGATATTGGCATCTAGTGTTGCAGCAGAAGTCGTTTGCAAGTTGTTATTTATAAAAGGAGTAAAATCCTGATTTGCCATTACACTTATAGTATCCATCAAAGAAATTTTTTTAAATAATGGTTCATTGACAAAACTAAAATATGGAATTGAAATTGCGACAAAAAAACAAGCTATAGCTGTTCCGATTTAAAACAATCTGTAGTATAATTAAACAATGGCATATTCTAAAGACACGCGAGAAATGGTCTTAAAATACCTCGCAAAGGGACATACTTATGAAGAAGCGC
>JAIRWP010000055.1 GCA_031268845.1 Lactobacillales bacterium
AAGCTTTGGCATAATTCTCTGACAATCTGGACAAGTATCTCTTCCTACATAAATAGCGATATCATCTTCTTTAATTAACTTTTTGGTTTCCTCTTGCGTGATAGTAACCAATCCAACTGATGAAGGGACAGCCGAATAATCTGGAGTGTAAAGAATAAAAGATAAGAATACCAGTAGTACGCTGGTTAAAAAGACAATTTTTTTCAATGATTTTCCTCCTTGATCTTAAGACTTTGCATTATTCATGGAGCACAACAAACAACCCACCAAATCCATCTTTTTTCAAGGTGCATTTGCTCGGTAAAAAACACTTTCCCTAATTTTCAAAAAATCTATCCAGTCGTTGCTCGTTGCTCGTTGCTCGTTAACATCATGCACAACCTCCTCCCTGTTTGTCAAATTATTTGATCTACCAACACCGTGATAATATCATAACTAAAAATAATTTTCAAATTAATATTCTTCGCTCTAAAAATTATCATTGAAAAGTAAAAATGTCCCAAAAACTTTTAATACTCCATTTTTCACCTCCTTGCTAATGAGTGTTCTTGTGATAATTGCAATTAGCAATGTAAAGCCTTTCTCTGGATTTATTTTTGGCAAAGTTGCTCCACAACATCACATGAACAAAGGCTCATTTGCAAGGAAATGGACTGAAAAATTTTTCTTTTCGAAAAGACATTTTTGGGACATTTTTACATTTCATTGACACTTTCCGAATTGCAGATTATTTAAAATTTTTTGAAATACGGATATTACTTCTGATAGAATGAACACCGAATAATAAAAAAAAATAAATTATTAAAGGGGGAGTAAAATGTCCAAAGAAAAAAGACTTTTTACCTCAGAATCTGTTTCTGAAGGTCATCCTGATAAAATTGCCGACCAGATCAGTGATGCTATCCTTGATGCAATTTTAGCAAAAGATCCTAATGCTCGTGTTGCGGCAGAAACAGCCGTTTATACAGGAAGCGTTCATGTTTTCGGTGAAATTACGACCTCAGCTTATGTTGATATCAATAAAGTTGTTCGTGATACCATCACAGATATTGGGTATACACGAGCAAAGTTTGGTTTTGATGCTGAAACTGTAGGTGTACATCCGTCTCTTGTTGAACAATCACCCGATATTGCCCAAGGAGTTGACAAAGCGCTTGAAGTACGCAAAGAACAAGGTGCGGATCCATTAGATAAAATTGGTGCAGGGGATCAAGGTTTAATGTTTGGTTTTGCTATTGATGAAACACCAGAATTTATGCCTTTGCCAATTGCTTTAAGTCACCGCTTAGTGCGACGTTTAACTAAGCTACGCAAATCTAAAGAATTACCTTACTTGCGTCCAGATGCCAAATCACAAGTAACTGTTGAATATGATGAAAATGATCATCCTGTGCGAGTGGATACGATTGTTATTTCAACACAGCATGATTCTAACGTTTCATTAGAACAAATTAAAAAGGATCTTCATGAAAAAGTAATCACCGCTGTTGTTCCAGCTGAGTTGTTAGATGAAGAAACAAAATACTTTATTAACCCAACAGGACGTTTTGTAATTGGCGGACCGCAAGGAGATTCAGGTCTTACAGGACGCAAAATTATCGTTGATACTTATGGTGGATATGCTCGTCATGGTGGCGGCGCTTTCTCAGGAAAAGATCCAACAAAAGTTGACCGTTCAGCATCTTACGCTGCACGCTACATTGCCAAAAACTTGGTAGCTAGCGGGCTTGCAAAGAAGGCAGAAGTTCAACTAGCTTACGCCATCGGTGTTGCTCATCCGGTATCAATTGCAATTGATACTTTTGGAACTAGTGACATTGCAGAAGATAGGCTAATCAAAGCTGTACGTGAAAATTTTGATTTACGTCCAGAAGGAATTATTCAAATGCTTGATTTACGTCGTCCAATTTACAGACAAACAGCAGCTTATGGGCATTTTGGCCGAACTGATATTGATCTACCATGGGAGCGTTTGGACAAAGTTGATGCATTAAAGAATAGTATTAAAAAATAGGAAAGGAAGTACAGTACTATGACTCAAGTTGAAAGCTTTTTGCTAGACCATACCAAAGTAACAGCACCGTATGTTCGTATTGCTGGCAAAGAAGAACAAGATAATGTTCAAATTACTAAATATGATCTGCGATTTGTGCAACCCAATTTAGAAGAAATTCCAACTGGCGCTCTTCATACCTTAGAGCACTTGATAGCTACTAAATTAAGAGATGAGTTAGAAGGAATTATTGATATCTCACCAATGGGTTGTCGCACTGGTTTTTATTTAATCTTGTGGGGAAAATACGATACAGCTACCGTTCGAGATGCTTTAATAAATGTTTTAAAATTTGTAACTGCTACCAAAGTTGCAGATGTTCCTGCTGTTTCAGCAAAAGAATGTGGAAATTATCGCGATCATTCTCTCTTTGGAGCACAAGAATATGCTAAGCAAATTCTAGAAAAAGGAATTTCTAGCGATCCATTTTGAAGAAATCAGTAAAGCAATCTTAAATTTTCTAGTTTGATTTTTAAATTGATTGACTATATTAATAGATCAATAAACGATACGTTTAAACATTTTCTCCATATCCGTCGTGCTAAAATGAATTAAAACAGGGCGTCCATGAGGGCAGTTAAAAGGATTTTGACATTTTGCCAAATCCGTAATTAATGCCCTGCCCTCTGCATCTGATAGATGATGATTGGCCTTAATCGAACGCTTACAGCTCATCATAATTGCTGCTTTTTCGCGAAATTCTTTGATATTCACCATACCTTTAAGCAAAAGAAAATCAATCATCTCACGAACAAGATTTTCTTCAAACCCTTTAGAAAGCCAGGTCGGATGCTGTCTTAAAATGAAAGAACTTTCTCCATAATCTTCTAAAAAAATCCCCACTTGTTGTAAAAATTTTTCTTTTTCTTTGATGATTATTCTATCGTCTAAGGGATAGTCAAGGACGATGGGAAGCAACATTTCTTGTAAATCTTCATTCACTTCAGCCAATTTCTCGCGATAATATTCATACTTTATTCGCTCTTGAGCCGCGTGTTGATCAATAATATATAAACCTTTTTCATTTTGTGCAAAAAGATATGTACCATGCATCTGAGCAAAATATTCTAATTCAGGAAATTGTCTATTAACTTCAGTGTTATTTACATTTACTAAAAATTTGCCGCTTTCTTGATCATAAATCAGCTGTTCATCTGCTTCTTCTACATAGTCTTGTGATAAATTTTTTTCACGCAAATAGTTTGTATAATCTACTGAAGAAGATGTGCTAATTGGCATTGACTTATCATTTGAATCTAATCTTAAAGATGATTGTTCTACGCTTTCTTTTACAGCTGCTTTTTCTTGTTTTTGAAATGATAAGTTTTTTAGTCTTTCAGGGATTAGCTGCTCACTTGCTAGTGTTTCTTGAATTGTTTTGGTAATCAGCGCTATTAATTCTTTTTCTTTGGAAAGGCGCACTTCCAGTTTGGTTGGATGAACGTTGACATCAACTAATAACGGATCTGTCATAATTTTCAAAACAACAATTGGAAAACAGTCGACCATTAATTTGGATCCATAGCCTGCAATAATCGCATGATTTAATTGAAAATTTTTAATGTAGCGTCCATTGATAATAAGCGAAAGATATTTTTTACTTTTGCGATTGAGCTCTGGCAAAGAAATGTATCCTGATAATTCTACATCCAAATCAGCACTTTTGAGCGGAAGCATTTTTCTGGCATTTGCAATTCCGTAAATGCCCGCTAATGCTGTTTTTAAATCCCCATTACCAGCAGTTTTAAGCATTTGATTGCCATCATGTGTTAGACGAAAAGCAATTTGCGGATGACTAAGAGCTAAACGATGAATAATGTCACTAATAACAGCAAGTTCTGTTTGCAAAGATCGAAGATATTTTAATCGCGCAGGAGTGTTATAAAACAAATTGGAAACGATAATTTTGGTCCCCTGACGCAGTGGAGCTGAAGTGTGTTTTAGTACTTTGCCGCCTTTTAAGACAAGCAAACTACCACTTTTTTCCGTAGCAACCGCCGTTTCAAGTTGAATTTCAGAAACAGAAGCAATCGAAGGTAGCGCCTCACCACGGAAACCAAGCGTTCGAATGCGAAAAAGATCATCGCGATGATGGATTTTACTGGTGGCATGTCTTTTGAAGGCTAATAAAACGTCGTTTCGCCCAATTCCTTCGCCATTATCGACAATTTCAATTTTTTGCATGCCCGCTTCTTCTAAGCGGATTTCAATTTGAGTACTACCAGCATCGATGGCGTTCTCCAGCAATTCTTTCACAACTGATGCAGGACGCTCAACTACTTCCCCTGCTGCAATCTGATTTGCCAGCTGTTCGCTTAATTCTTGTATTTTCACAAAATCGTTCCTACCTTTTTTTACTCCACTTGTATCATTGGTATTTCTAAGAACCTGTTAACAGGCTCTACCCAATAATAATCTTTTCTGTTGGATATTTATATCCTAAATCACGCGTTTCTTTTGGAATAAAGAGCATCAAAATATAAAGTGTTCCAACACGTCCAATAAACATTAAAATAGCAATAGTAATTTTACCAATACAAGTTAAATTAGATGTTATTCCTAATGAAAGTCCCGTAGTCCCAAAAGCAGATGCAACTTCCACAATAATTTCAAGAATTGATACTTTAGGTTGTGTGGCTAATAGAATAAGAGCTGATAGTAAACAGAAAAAAAGCGATAAATTTAAAACCGCCACAGCTTTTCGAATATCCTCTGTAGGAATCCGCCGATTGAAGATGCTAACATTTCCTTTGCTCTTTAAGAAGGAGAATGTATAAAGTACAACAATGGCAAAGGTCGTCGTTCTTACACCACCACCAACTGAGCTAGGATTAGCGCCAATAAACATTAGTAAAGATATAATCAGCAAAGTAGTTGGTTGAAAATCGGTTAATGGATTTAACTGTAAACCAGCATTTCTGGTGCTTATGGAGTAAAAGGTAGCATTGGTAATACAGTCGATAAAATTTTTATTGCAATAAAAATGATCCATTTCAAAAAGAAAAATTAAAGCCGCTCCAATTAAAAATAAACCGATAAAAGTTGTTACGGCTATTTTAGTAAAAAGAGAAAATTGGTATTTAATGGGCGATTTTCGTTTTTTAAACCATTCAGTTATTTCTAATAAAACAGGAAAACCGATGGAGCCAAGTAACATTAAAAACATTACTATGCATAAGAAAAAATAGTCTGTTTTAAAAGGCATTAAGGAATTGCCTCGTACATCAAAACCCGAATTCATTACAGCAGAAACCGATTCATATAATCCCCAAAAAAGATTTTGCGAAAAACGAGGATAGTAACCTTTAAAATAAAAATAAAATCCAAAAATAATCCCAAAAATAACTTGTACAACAATTAAAAAAAGTAAAACGTATTTAATTAAACGGACAACTCCAGAAAGTTTTGGCTGATTCATATCTACAGCAATAAGCTGACGTTGGCGTAAAGTTATTTTACGCTTGGCCACGATAAAAAAGAAAGTTGAAATCATCATAATTCCAAAGCCGCCAATTTGAAAAAGAACTTCTAGCAAAATAATGCCATAATTATTAAAAACAGAGTGAATATCAAAAGTTGTAAGGCCTGTTACAGAAATCGTAGAAACAGCCATAAATAACATATCAATCAATGAAACATCTACATTTGGTTTACGAAAAAATGAAAGTTGAAAAAGCAGAAAAGTAACAATGGTCATTGCCAGATAATAAAAAACAATAACTTGAATAGAACTTAAGTGTTGGTTGGAAAATTTTTGAAAAGCACTAAACTTTCTTAAAATATGCATGACAAAGACCTCTGATATAAATGATGCTCATTATACCATATTGGCCGTTTACCAAGTTCTTATATAATTCAAAAAATTGTCCAGCTGCTGATAAAATGACTTATTAAAATAATTGTTTTATAAATTGATTAATGCTATAGTCAATACTTGTAAAGGGCGTTAACAGACTCTAAGCCCTAACATATACGTTTTATATTAAGGAGTAAGATATTTATGACAATTTCAAAAGAATTTCATATTGTAGCAGAAACTGGAATTCATGCTCGCCCAGCAACTTTATTGGTACAAGCAGCATCAAAATTTTCTTCCGAAGCCAATTTAGAATACAAAGGGAAAACAGTTAATTTGAAATCTATTATGGGCGTTATGTCTTTAGGTGTTGGCCAGGATGCTGATGTGAAAATTTCTGTAGAAGGTACTGATGAAACAGAGGCAATGACAAGAATCGAAGAAACTATGGTGAAAGAAGGATTGTCTAATTAAATGAAAAAGCTAAAAGGAATTGCCGCTAGTGATGGTGTTGCAGTTGCAAAAGCTTATTTACTTGTTCGGCCAGATCTATCATTTAAAAGAATGATTGTGGATAATACGGATCAAGAAGAATCACGTTTTGATGCTGCTTTAACAGCATCAACAGCTGATTTGAAGATCATTCGCAAAAAAGCAGCGCAATTACTAGGTGAAGCAGAAGCTCAAGTATTTGATGCACATCTAATGGTTTTAGCTGATCCAACGATGATTGATGAAATTAAATCCAAAATCCATACAGAAAAGATTAATGCCGAAGCAGCTTTAAAGGACATTACTAATGGCTATATAGCTCTTTTTGAAAATATGGATGACAACGCATACATGAAAGAGCGTGCAGCTGACGTTCGAGACGTTACTAAACGTATTTTGGCTCATTTACTAGATGTAAATTTGCCTAACCCAACAATGATTGATGAAGAGGTTGTTGTCGTTGCTCATGATTTAACACCATCTGATACAGCGCAATTAAATCGCAAATTTGTAAAAGCATTTATTACAGATATTGGTGGCAGTACTTCGCATTCAGTCATTATGGCAAGATCTCTTGAAATTCCAGCAGTTGTCGGGACGAATAATATTACTTCTTTAGCTAAGAAAGAAGATATTATCGCTGTTAGTGGCATTACTGGCGAAATTGTTCTTAATCCAACGCCCGTTGAAAAAGAGAAATTTTTAGCAGCTGGCGAAGAATTTTTAAAACAAAAAGCTGAGTGGAACTTATTAAAAAATGCTAAAACAGTAACGCTTGACGGAAAATATTTTGAATTAGCCGCTAATATTGGTACGCCAAAAGATGTCGCTAGTGTTATTGATAATGGTGGAGAATCAATTGGTTTATACCGTACTGAGTTTTTATATATGGAATCAACAGATTTTCCAACAGAAGAAGATCAGTTTAACGCCTATAAAAATGTTTTAGAAGGGATGAATGGCAAAGCCGTAATTGTGCGAACGATGGATATCGGTGGCGATAAAGAATTGCCATATTTTCATCTAGATAAAGAAATGAATCCGTTTTTAGGATTTAGAGCATTAAGAATTTCCATCTCTAAAGTTGGTCAAGCAGTGTTTCGTACGCAATTGCGTGCTTTATTACGTGCATCAGTTTATGGCAAGCTTAGGATTATGTTTCCTATGGTTGCATTGTTGCAAGAATTTAGAAAAGCAAAAGCTATTTATGATGAGGAGAAGACCAAGCTTTTAACTGAGAAAATTCCTGTCTCTGATGATATCCAAATTGGAATTATGGTCGAAATTCCAGCAACCGCGGTTTTAGCAGATCGTTTTGCCAAAGAAGTAGACTTTTTATCGATTGGCACAAATGATTTGATTCAATATGCAATGGCAGCAGATCGAATGAATGAACAGGTTTCTAATCTTTATCAACCGTATAATCCCGCTATTTTACGTCTGATTAAGCAAGTGATTGACGCCGGACATAAAGAAGGCAAATGGGTTGGCATGTGTGGCGAGATGGCTGGAGATCAGATGGTTGTGCCATTATTGGTTGGTATGGGATTGGATGAATTTTCCATGAGTGCAACTTCAATTCTTAAAACACGCAGCTTGATGAAACGATTGAACACTAAGAAAATGAAAGAATTAGCTGATAAAGCTTTAAATGAAAGCGATACTGCTGAAGAGGTTATTGAACTAGTTCAGAAATATATTAGCAATTAATAATATACGAGGTTCTTAGGCAGCTCTCATGCGTTTGGCGTGGTTAGTGAACGATTTTATGTTACAACTTGCCTTTGTTATGTTTAATATTTCTATGAAGTGGTATAAAATTTATTTTTTCCAGTCATTTGCTGCTACTGGTTTCACGGAACCTCCCCATGTTTTTAAAATCCAATCTTGCACTTTTTTTTCATGTAAAACTTTGATTAAAGCTTTAATTTTTGCCGATTTCTCTTCTCCTTCTCTTGTTGCAACGATATTGACATAAGGAGAATTATTAGATTCGCTCACTACAGAATCCTTTAAAGGATTTAGCTTTGCACCGTAAGCAAAGTTTGAATTAATTGCCACCAAATCGTCCTCTTGATTATTATAAATTTGTACTAACATTTCAGGTTTAACATTATGAAGGAATTTTAAATGTTTTGGATTTTTGGAAATATCGTCAAAAGTAGCATTTTCTAAATCTACTCCCTTTTTAACTTCAACTAGCTTAGCTTGTTTTAAAATTGAAATCACTCGGCCCCAGTCAGCAACTGAATCAGATGCTACAACTGTTACTCCATTTTTTAAATCGCGAATAATCTTAACATTTTTTGAATATAATCCCATTGGTTCAAGGTGAACAGCTCCAGCGATGGAAAATTTATAATTATTTTCCTTTACAGCTTTCTTGAAAAACGGAACATGTTGGAAATAGTTGGCATCTGCGTCTCCACTTGCTAATGCTTTATTAGGCATAATAAAATCATCAAATTTTTTAACAACTAATTTATATCCTTTTTTTTCAAGTAAAGGAGCGACATGTTCCAAAATTAATGCATGCGGTGTTGGAGACGCTGCAACTGTAATTGTTTTATTATCGCTAACATTTCTTTTTTGTGAATCTTTGCAACCAACTACGAAAAATAAAATTAATAACAACGACAAAAATCCTAAAATATTTTTTTTCATTCAATGCACCGTCCATTTCATTTTCTCTTATCAACTTTTTTTACTAATAAATCACCAATAAACTGCAAAATAAAAACAATTATTAAAATGATTACTGTTGCAACCATTGTAACGGTGTAATTATTGCGCGAGTACCCTTCTTGGATAGCTAAACCACCAAGACCTCCACCGCCAACAACAGAAGCCATAGCTGTATAACCAATCATCGATACAGCTGTAATGCTAACACCAGAGATTAATGCGGGCAAACTTTCTGGAATTAAAACTTGAAAAATTTTTTGCCAACTACTAGCTCCCATTGCATCTGCTGCTTCAAGTACTCCTTTATCTACTTCCCGAAAAGCCACTTCAACCATTCGCGCATAAAGTGGTGCAGCAGACACTGTTAATGGTAAAATTGCTGGTCCTGACCCAATAAAGCTGCCAAACACTACACTCATTGCCGGAATAAATAAAACAATCAAAACCACAAAAGGGATTGAACGAAAAATATTACTAATTACTGAAAGGATTGCGTAAATAGTTTTAGATAGTACTTCAGATCGTCTTGAAAGTAAAAATAACATAAGACCAATTATAAACCCAAAAATAACTGTAAAGATCATCGAAACAAGTTCCATATAAAGCGTGTCCTTCGTACTTTGTTGCATGCTTTCCCAATTTACTTGCGAAAAATTAAAAAACGTATCAATAAAGTTATGTTTGCTGGTCAAAAGCACTCACCTCCACTCCAACGCCTAAAGATTTTAGAAAAGCAACGGTTTGCTTAACTTCTTCTCCTGTTAAAATGACGCTTAACGTTCCCAAAACGCCTGTATTTGTATGTTTGAGATTGCCGTGCAAAACATTGATATCGACTTTAAATTTACGAATAACATGCGTTATAATCGGCTCTGATCCTATATTACCATTGAAAATCAATTCAGTTAAACGAGCTGTTGGATCTTTTTGCAAAATTTTTGTGACAAATTCGTTTGTTTCTTCACTTTTAGGATCTATATCCTGCTGGACAAATTTTCGTGCGGTTTTAGTTTTTGGATGATTAAATAACTCGACTACTTCTCCTTGTTCAATCACACGTCCTTTTTCCATTACGGCCACTTTATTAGCAATTCTGCGAATAACATGCATCTCGTGTGTAATCAACACAATCGTTAAACCTAGTTTTCGATTTAAATCCAACAATAAATCTAAAATTTCATCTGTTGTCTGTGGATCAAGCGCACTTGTTGACTCATCGCTTAGTAAAATTTCTGGATTGTTAGCTAAAGCGCGTGCAATTCCAACTCTTTGCTTTTGCCCACCGGAAAGCTGATTTGGATAATGATTTTCACGTCCTGTTAAACCAACTAAGTTAACCAATTCTTGTGCTCGCTGCCTACGTTTAACTTTAGAAACGCCTGCAAATTTTAATGGTAGTTCAATGTTTTCTAGCACTGTCTTTGACCACAAAAGATTAAAGTGCTGAAAAATCATTCCTACTTTTTGGCGAAATGCATGTAATTCCTTTCTTTTTAGTTTGGATATTTCTTTTTCTAAAATTTTTAATGTTCCGCTGCTAGCTGCCTCTAATCCATTAAATAAACGAACTAATGTGCTTTTCCCTGCACCAGAATAACCGATAATTCCGTAAATATCTCCTTTTTGAATATTGAGATCCACTTTATCAAGAGCTTTAATATTTCCTGAGCGTCCTTCAAAAATTTTAGTAATTTTCTTTAGCTCAATAATAGACATCATTTCACCACACTTTCCTTCATAGAAAAACTCTATAATCAATTTGTATTATTAATCAATATGAAAAAGTATAGCAATGTGCTTAATTATCAGTCAATATAAATATGAAGAAATATGCAATTGTATCGACGAACAAACTTATAAATTATTATTTATAATCAATACCAAAAATTGTCTTTTCATATAAAAATTGCTTAAGTATCTCTTTTTCAATTTCGCTACCATCATAGTAATTGCTTAATAATTTGTTAAATTCTACAAACATCACTTCTGGAATCGAAAAAATCCCCGCATTTGCTTCAAATAAAATTTTATTTGCTACAATAAGCGCTGTACGTTTGTTACCATCCCAAAATAGCTGTTTTTTAGTTATATATAAAAACGCTTCTAAAGCAGCATTGGTTGCCGAAGACGATAATATTTTTAATGGTAAATTTAAAAAATAATCTTCAACTTCTTTTAATAAGGGGATCGACGGGATGTATAATTGTGTTTTTGTCGGTACTTGTACATTGCCCGTACGTATTTCTCCAGGTTTAAGTGCATCTTCTGCAGCAACTAATTTATTTACAGATCTTGCAAATTTAAATATATCGTTTTGAGTAAATTTTGCGATCAGCGCAAATCCTTTTTTCAAATTCACAATTGTTAGTACTTCGTTTACAGGAACATTGTTTACCTGATTATATTTAATAATTTCTTCTGTTTGTAATTTTGTTGTATTCAACGCTTCAAATTGCCCTGCATTGTATATCAATTCAATTATATTTTTCTTAATCACAAAAACTTCTTCTCTTGGTGATAAGTTGTATTTATTTGGATATTTCATTAAAAACCACCCCTTACAAGTTTCTTTTATTCTATCAAGATGCTAAACTATATTCATTAAATTTTAAGAAAAATAAAAAAACTGCAAAGTAGTCTTCCAATATTGGATTTTGCTACTTTGCAGTTTTTTAGTTTCTATTTTTTGCGCGTGCATTATTTAAAACATCGTTTTGACATGATTTCCTAAAATCTTAAATCTGCTCTAATGTAGGCTTTACTACCCTCCATCAAGAAACATAACAAGAGAAGGATCTTTATAGCTATCAAAATAATAAGCAAATTCTGCCATAGACACACGTCTATCATTTTCACCATCAAGCCGTAATTGAGATCATTCCACTTTTCCCATCCGACATCCTTGTAATAGATAACCAATAAGAAATTTTGCATTTAATTTTTCTTGCAAAATGAACGAGTCAACCTCCTTAAGTTCAAAATAACTAATGGGTCAATCTCTTTTAATTCTTAAGCCCTGCTAACATTCTTTGAATATCATTATTGGATTCAACCATATCGTAATCCTCCATTCCTTCACTACACAGCTGTACCTTATTCTCAGGCGTTACAAGATCCTTAACTGAGTTTACTTTGTCCTCTATTTTTCTTTTTCTTTGTTTTATTTTACGACTCAAGAAAGCTCTTTTAATAAAACGTCTTTTTGGGGTTGATCTTAACTTGTTTCTTGCTTGCATTAATGGCTGAATTGATCCCTCTACATCTGTGAATTTTTTTTCACATTCCTTTGCCATACGAGCTTTTTGACGAAATTCATCACTTTTACCATTATTTAGGTATCCATACTTATCTGCTAAAGCTGTATATTCGAAAGTCACAGCTTGCATAGCTACTATTTGTGCTTTTATTTGATGATCAAGAGCCTCTAGCTGATTAGATGTTTCTTCTTGTTCCCTAGCTAATCTTTTTTCTGATTCATAATTCTCTTTAAATTTAAACAATTCATTCATTTGTTGTAATAAAGCATCACAATTTTCTTGTCCTTGTTTACGTTGCTCTTCTAGTTTGGCTTTAGCTACATATGCTTCTGTGTCTTGAAAAGAAACACTCAAATCTTCCGCAATATGGACAACGTCTCCTTTTGGCAAAACATTATGCCCCTTCTCAAATAGATAGATGTTTTTTGAAGAAGTCGTTGTTACCACCTTATTACCTTCGACATCTTTCTGCCTGCCTCCACAGTTGGAACAGTTATGTTCATGACCTCTGACCATATATGTCAATCCATTTTTGTTAAAAAAGGAACGCACAGCAAGTGCCGTAAAGTTGGTAGCTGTTTTATAAAAAGGGGCGTATTCGGAAAACCCACGGTCTGTACATACCGCAAAATAACCATATCTACTATCATAAAAGTTAGCCCAAACAATGTCTAGAACCATTTTTTCTGGATTGATAATGCCATTTAAAAAAGCTAAAATAGCATCCTCTTCACTATTGTAACGAGCAGTAGTAAGATTAAGTCTTTTTCTCCTTTTATATTCTTCGTTTAAAGCTTGAAGAGTCTCTCGGTCTTGTGGATTTAACCTTTCTTCATCTTCAAGAGAAATTTCTTTATGTTCCCAAGAAGAACGAGGTGCACTTAACGCTTTTAATTTTCCAAGATCAGTTGTTTGTCCAAATCCTGCATGAACAAAAAAAGCTTTCCCATTAGCGAGTGCTGCTAAAGATAGATATCCAAAACTGTGATTGAAAGCATTAAAAATTTCATCTGCATCTGCTCCATATTTAGCATTAATTTCTGCCCATAAGCCATAATTACGATTCGTATTTTCAAATTCATGATCTCCTGCAAGATAAAAGAAACGATCTGGATGAAGTATTTCTTGGATAAGCGCATAAATAGCACATTCAACAGACTCTCTCCCTCGATCTACGAGATCTCCTGTAATAATATACGCTTTTTCTTGTTTTCTAGCTGCTGCAGCTGTCTCAGTAAGACCTACGAGATCTCCATGCCAGTCACTCGCACACACTGCTCCTTTATTAGGTATAGTAAACTCAGTTAACATAGATTGGCCAGTTCGTTCGCAATTAAATATCCCAAAAACAAAGAAAATATCATCTTTAGATAAAAATAATTGGTACGTCCTCTTGGGATTTTGATAATTCGGTTTTAGATTTTGTGCATATTGTTCAATCCTTCTTTCAATATCTTGCAGTCGAGAACGCTCAGCATCTGTCACTTCCGCTTTAATATCAATGGTAATAAAGACGAAAGCAAGTACTAAACTTGTAATAGTTATAAATTTTTTTAATATCTTTTTATTCATTCAAACATTCCTCCATTTTTTTATTTTTCAGTCAATTCCTTAGTAAGCTTACCATTTTTTATCGTTCTTAAAAAGGGGGAATAAAATCCCCTTTTAAAATATTCCAAAAATGGTTTAATAAAATAAAATCATCTCCCTCCTACTCGAAATTCGCTCCATTTGGTACATCCTATCGGGACTTTGTCACATGTCATGTAACAATCGTTAAGGCCATTTACAATTTATACTGAGTTAAAATCAATCCGAAAACTATTGACTCCCAACTTTTGCAGTTTTTAGCTTCTATGATAATCTTAAATCGTTTGGAATGTAGGTTTTATTGTTATAAAAAAACTTACCAGGAAAATCATCTCCATAATTTTCAGAATAATAATCAAGTTCTGCTACAGACAAACGTCTATAAGTTACACCATCAATAACTTCTTCATCTATTGTCTTAATCATATTACTTAGAAAATTCCTAATTATGAGTGTTCCTCCTTTCCCATCTGATATCCTTGTAATAGATATTCTGGTAACAGGCTTAAGAGATTTTTCATCTAATTTTCCGTCCAAAGCAATAACATCACCTTCCTCAAGATAAAAACTATCTATTGTTGGGTTTAGACCATCTACAAGAACTCCTCCAGTAGTGCACTTAAACCTTAAAGCTAGAGCATCTAATTCTGGAAGTCTAGATATTACTTTCAGTTCATCAAGATTAATTTTTGCTGGTGCTGCTGGTGCTGGTGCTACTGCAGGAACTGCAGCAAAAGCAGTCGATGGAGATGTTCTTTTTAAAACAACAACATTATCCTCATCCATGTATCTTTCGGTTTTTAGAAGTTCTAAGAAATCTATCTGAGAATCATTCATTATCTCAATTACTGTCTCTCTTCCATCCTCTCCATACGCTGTTATTTCAAATGTTCCATAAGCGCAATTATTATTTCGAAATAAGTTAAAATTCAAAATTTCAGGTCCACTTAATCCTCGCGTTGACATATTAAATCCCATTTCGCCCAATTCGTTTAAATTAGTGTCTTTTGTTATTAATAATTGATTTGGAAACATTCGTGGTGTTGGTGAAGAATCAGTTGTCTTTATGCAGCAATATTGTTGAAAGAATTTTTTTGATAAAGTTGCCAAATAATCCTTTTTCTCTTTTGACTTAATAATTACTTGCTCATTAGTAATAGTAATAATTTGAAATGTTCCAATCCCATACGGAATTAACATATGATGATCATCATCATCAGTTGCTAAGATTCCATCCAAATTCATAGTTTGAAATTCCAAATTTTTTCTCTTGAGCTTACTCATCTTTTTTATATCATTATATTGTTCATCATTAATTAAACAATCAGAGTTAGCAGTTGCATTACGTCCAATAATCAGAATTTCTGTTGCCAATCTTTCATCCTGATTAGCTAAATCCAAAGCATCTGCACACATCCTATATTCCAAACCAGTCCTTTGCATTACATTAAACACAGAATTTATTTTTGTTCCATTAAATCTCTGATTACGATTCTTCAAATTTATTGCTTCTTGAATATCCATATCCTCATGAATAAGAGCAAATCGGCAATCGCTCCTTAAGGCATGATTTGTAAGTTCTATTCCAAGTTCAGTCATCATAGCATTAGTATTATCCTCTAATACAGCCACATTAGGGTATTTTGGAATACCAATATCTAATTTCTTTAAGGCAATAAAGGCAAGACTTAAATTCCCACCATTTGCAAGCAGATATTTCATACAAGTTTCAGAATTCCTACCTTGACTTGCCGAAGTCAATTGCTCGATCTTTGATTTAAAATCCAACGTTATTGTTTCAGAAGCAGACGACGGAACAGGTGCTTCATCTGGTTGTTTTTTTATGACAATATTATAAGCCTTTCCCTCCATGGTTATATGGTTTAGATCATTATTTGTAGTTAGAACAAAACTATCATTAAGGAGCTGATCTTTTTTAACCTCTGCAATCAAATCTGAAATCTTACTGTCTAAAGGTAGCTCAAAGCTGCGTTCTTTTTCTCTATTGTCTTCAGTTTCATCAATAATACGAGCAATAATCTCCTTAGTGGGTGTGGGTTCTGCTTTTAAGGATAAAGTAGCAGTTGTTGGAAAAGCAGTTTCATCAAGGCAGAAATTTTGAAAATCAGAGTACCTTTCTTGTAATTTTCCAAACACATAATTATTATCAGAAATAAGATTAGGATTTAAAGCTAAAGTGACAGTAGAATGCAGTTTCTCATCAATAAAAATTTTAATTTCGTGATTCTGTAGTTGTTTAATTTCATGCGTAGTAAGCTTTAGAGTATATTCATTTAAATATTCTAGGACTATTTCGTGATTATCTGGAATTCCCAGCTGATTACGCATTCTTAGGGTATATAGCTGTTTTTCTAATTGTTTTTTAACATTTTCTCTGCTTTGAGCACTTAAGAAGTCACTTGAATCTGCAGGAACAATACTTGCAACGATTGAACTTTTTTGATTACTTTCATTCACAATCTTGTATTTTGCTACTTCAAAACTTTTAACTAATCTTCTAGCCATGGCTGGAGTAGCTACAGATGATGAAGCAATAGCCTTTAGCTTAATATTTTCATCAACTACGGTGATTCCTCCAGCATTAATATTTCCTTTTCTATCTGTCCCTGTTATTTCATAAATATCAGGCTTTCCCATAGTTGTACAATGTTTTTTATTTTCTGGCAAATCAACAACGGTGTAACATTTATCGGCCCTTACATGATCATGGGAATGCCCTACTATAAGCAGTTCAGCTTTGTTTATTTTTAAAAACTCTAAAGCGGCTAATTTAGAGTAATGTCCGCCCGAACGATCAACACGAGTAAAACGTTGTCCATTACTCAATTCTGAATTAAATCTTCTCCAGATGATTTGAAGTACGGGATTCTTTGAATCAGCAGGATTCTCACCAAGTGGATATTCCAAAACTTTTTGTGAAGTTAAATCTTCTAGATTTGTTGCAGGATTACGAACTAATGTTTTTAGCTCTGTTAAAGGGATTTTCATTAATTGCTGTTTTTGAGGGTTCCCTAATAACTCAGGATCTGCATCTCTTAAAAAAGTTCGTTTTTCCTCTTCGTCCTTTGCAGCATCTAATCCTTCACTAAAATTTTGTAACCCTAGATCATCCATTCCCATCCAAGAAGGAGGGCCACCATGAGCTGCGATGATACTTTTGCTTGATCCAACAAAATTAACTTTCATAATCACAGGGGATGAACATATTGCAAGGAATAATAGATTTGGATTTAAGCCTTTTAAGTAACATTCCATAAGAAAACCATAATTGCCCATGAAATTATCATGATTTCCAAAAACTCCAAAAACCATACCAGGTTGTAAAAGATTAGATACCATAAAAATAAGAGCTGTTTCAACACTGTTAGATCCACGATCAAGAAAATCTCCTAAGAAACAGGTTGGCTTTTTTTCCGTAATAGCTCTACATACATATTTTTTAGTTGCACAAGCGTCACCATGAACATCTCCGACTACACTTAACTCTTCACCTCTCGAAACATTAAATTCTTGGAATATAGACTTACCTTTATTTTCTCTATAATAAACATAACAGACAAATTCATAATCCTCAGAATTAATAGGTGGCATAATATTCCTACAATTTTCATTTAGGCTATCCACATTTGCAAATAATTCGTTTTGAATTATTTCTAAACGTGTATGCTCATCTGCCGTTATTTCGGCTTTAATATTCTCCCTCTTTCCTAATAAAAAAACTAAACCGATCATGCAAATTACTATAAATTTTATTTTTTTTCTCATTTTTTACTTCCCCCTGATTAATTGCAATTTTAACTTCACTTTTAAGCCTAACAAATAAAAAAGCAGATATAACAAATGGGAGGAAATTTACACATTTGAAGTTAATATAAGAATAAATATGTCTATACATCAAAAAGATTTTTTTAATTTGAGTAAAATTTTACCCATATTTTATTCACTATAAACATTTTCTTTTATCTGTTACCTAAAAACTGTGCTTTTAGCCTAGAAATACACAAAATTTCTCGAAAAGACCTGGCAGGTTTACAACTTGTATAACGGGGTTCATCAATAGAGAGACAAGTTAACAGGCTTTAAATAAAATGAGAACTATTTTTTTACCAATCACAGCTAGTTACAATTTTTGGTTTTTTACCGTATGATAAGGGCATTAGTACGATATGTTTTAAGAATAGGATGAAAAATTTTGGTAAGAAAGCAGATTGCAAAATATGATGATGATGCGATCCAAGTGCTTAAGGGACTTGAAGCTGTTCGTAAACGTCCAGGAATGTATATTGGATCAACAGATAGTCGTGGACTTCATCATTTGGTTTATGAAATCGTCGATAATGCTGTGGATGAGGCGCTGTCTGGTTTTGGCAAAAAAATAGAAGTGGTTATCTATGAAGATCATTCTATTTCTGTGCAAGACGAAGGACGCGGGATGCCGGTCGGGATACATGCTTCAGGCAAGGCTACAGTTGAAGTAATTTTTACGGTTTTACACGCCGGTGGTAAGTTTGGTCAAGGTGGATATAAAACCTCAGGAGGCTTGCATGGCGTTGGCTCTTCGGTGGTAAATGCTTTAAGTTCTTGGTTAGAAGTTAGCATTGTGCGTAATGGGGTTGAATATCAACAACGTTTTGAAAACGGTGGCAAACCGGTTACAGGCTTGCAAAAGATCGGTAAAACAAAACAACCTAACGGAACTAAGGTGCATTTTTTGCCAGACGCTTCGATTTTTTCAACAAATAAGTTTAGTTATGAAATTTTATCAGAACGCTTACGCGAGTCTGCTTTTTTATTAAAAGATGTGGAATTTACTTTGACTGATCTGCGTCCAGCAGAAAAACGATCAGCAATTTTTCATTATAAAGAAGGAATCAAAGAGTTTGTTCATTACTTAAATGAAGAAAAAGAAACTGTAACGCCTATTATGTATTTTGCAGGCGAAAAAGATGGGATTGAAGTAGAAACCGCTTTTCAGTATAACGATGGCTATGCACAGACGATTTTAAGCTTTGTCAATAACGTTCGCACCAAAGATGGCGGCACGCATGAGACTGGCTTTAAAGCTTCACTAACTAAAGCGTTAAATGAATATGCTCGCAAGGTTAACCTTTTAAAAGAGAAGGATAAAAATTTAGAAGGCTCAGACTTTCGTGAAGGATTAGCTGCAGTACTGTTAGTTTTGGTACCTGAAAATTTATTGCAATTTGAAGGTCAAACGAAGGATAAATTAGGAAGTCCTGCTGCTCGAGTAGCGGTTGAACAAGTATTAGTGGAACAGCTAGGCTTCTTTCTACAAGAAAATAATGAGATGAGTCAGACTTTGATACGTAAAGCCATTCAAGCGCGCGTTGCGCGTGTAGCAGCGAGAAAAGCGCGAGAAGAGTCCCGTTCTGGTAAGAAGAAAAAATCTGAGAGTTTGCTTTCTGGAAAGTTAACTCCTGCTGGCTCACGTAATCCAAAGCGCAATGAACTTTATTTAGTTGAGGGAGACTCAGCTGGCGGTTCGGCTAAACAAGGGCGTGACCGTAAATTTCAAGCAATTTTGCCCTTGCGTGGTAAAGTGTTAAATACCGAGAAAGCTAAAATGCAAGATATTTTAAAAAATGAAGAGATCAATACGATGATTGTCACAATCGGCGCGGGTGTTGGTGCGGAGTTTTCTGTTGAAGATGTGAACTACGATAAAGTGATTATTATGACCGATGCGGATACTGATGGCGCACATATTCAGGTGTTGCTACTAACCTTTTTTTATCGCTATATGAAGCCTTTAATTGAAGCAGGAAAAGTGTATCTTGCTTTGCCACCACTTTATAAAGTGGCTAAAGGAGTGAGCAAAAAACAAGTGATTGAATATGCATGGACAGAAGAAGAGTTGGGAACGACAATTAAAAAAGTTGGTAAGGGCTATACTTTACAGCGCTATAAAGGACTTGGTGAGATGAATGCTGATCAACTGTGGGAGACAACCATGGATCCTGAAAGGCGCACTTTGATTCGTGTTTGTATTGATGATGTTGCTCAAGCTGAGCGACGTGTCAGCACGCTGATGGGAGATAAAGTAGAACCCAGACGTCAGTGGATTGAGAGTCATGTGCAGTTTACCATGGTTGAAGATGGCTCAATTTTAGATCGTATAGAAGATGTGAATGTAGAGCAAGAAGTGACAGTTGAGCCTGTTAGCGATAAGTTAGAAGATCATTTTGTAAAAGAGGTTAGTTTATTTGATGATTTTGAGGAGTAAATGATGAATCGAGGAAAAATTCAAGAATTAACCCTAGAAAACGTGATGGGAGAACGTTTTGGGCGATATTCAAAATATATTATTCAAGAGCGTGCACTTCCTGATATCCGCGATGGACTAAAACCTGTGCAAAGGCGGATTTTATTTTCCATGAATAAGGATCACAATACGTATGATAAAGGCTTTCGTAAGTCGGCTAAATCAGTGGGAAATGTTATGGGCAACTTCCATCCACATGGAGATAGTTCGATTTATGAGGCGATGGTGCGCATGAGTCAAGACTGGAAACTGCGTGAAGTTTTAATTGAGATGCATGGAAATAATGGCTCTAGAGACTATGATCCACCAGCTGCTATGCGTTACACGGAAGCTCGCCTTTCGCAAGTAGCAGGAGAAATGTTGCGCGATATTGATAAAGAGACGGTAGAGTTTGTCTTAAATTTTGATGATACGGAAAAAGAGCCTGCGGTCTTACCTGCGAAGTTTCCCAATCTTTTAGTGAATGGTTCAACGGGAATTTCAGCTGGATATGCTACAGAAATTCCCACGCATAATTTGGCTGAAGTGATTGATGGGGTTATTTTTCTCATTGATCATCCAAAGACGGCGCTAAGTAAAGTTATGAAGTTAATCCCTGGCCCTGACTTTCCCAGTGGTGCGATTTTGCAAGGAAAAGATGAGATTCAAAAAGCGTATGAAACCGGACGTGGTAAGGTTATTTTGCGTTCAAAAACGCGAATTGAGAATATTAAAGGTGGCAAACAGCAAATCGTCATTAATGAAATCCCTTATGAAGTTAATAAGGCAATATTGGTTAAAAGAATCGATGAAATTCGCATAAATAAAAAAATCGATGGCATTGCCGAGGTACGTGATGAGTCAGATCGAGCTGGCTTACAGATTGTGGTGGAGTTGAAAAGAGAGGCAAATGCGCAAGGAATTTTAAACTATTTATTTAAACATACCCAGCTGCAAATCAACTATAACTTTAATATGGTGGCAATTGTTGCTGGGCATCCAAGACAGGTTGGCTTGCTGAGAATTCTTCATAATTATATTGCGCACCGTAAGGAGATTTTAACCAAACGCTCTCGTTTTGCGTTAAATAAAGCGCAGAAGCGTCAGCATATTGTCGATGGTTTGATCAAAGCGTTGTCTATTTTAGATCAAGTAATTGCCAAAATTCGGGCATCTAATGACCGCAAAGATGCTAAGCAAAATTTAATTGATACTTTTGGTTTTACTGAAGAGCAAGCTGAAGCAATTGTTGTTTTGCAACTGTATCGTTTAACTAATACAGATATTACCGAGTTGCAAAAGGAAGCTGAAGAGTTAGCCGCAAAAATTACTGAGTTGTCGCTGATTTTAAATGACGAGAAAAAATTATTTGCTTTGATGAAAAAAGAATTGCGAGAAGTTAAAAAACAGTTTGGCAATCCTCGTTTAACGGTGATTGAGGAAAAAGTTAGTGAGATTAAGATTGAAACAGAAGTTTTAATTGCAAGCGAAGAAGTTATACTGAGTGTTACTCATGATGGCTATATCAAACGCAGTAGTCTGCGCTCTTACCAAGCTTCAAAAGGTGAAGAAGTTGGATTAAAAGATAAAGACTATGTAGTGTATCAATCTCAGGTTAATACGCTGGAGCATGTATTGTTGGTGACAAGTTTGGGTAATGTGATTTATCGCCCGGTTCATGAGCTGCCTGACTTAAAGTGGAAAGAAGTTGGTGATCACTTATCACAAACAATCTCTACCTTATCTTCAAAAGAAGTGATTTTAAAGGTAATTTTGTTTAAAAAGCTGGATAAAAAGTTGCATCTTTTATTGATTACCAAAAATGGCATGATCAAGCAAACAAAATTAACGGAATTTGCTCCATGGCGCACTTATAAAACACGACCGATGGTCGCAATAAAGTTGAAAAATGACGATTGTGTTCAAAATATTGAGCTGGTTGAAGCAGAGTCTCATCAAGAAATTTTATTGGTTAGTCATCGTGGTTTTGGTTTGCGTTTTGCGCTAAGTGAGGTGTCTGTGGTGGGAGCAAAAGCTGCAGGCGTAAAATCAATGAATTTAAAACAAGATGACTTTGTCGTCGATGGAATCTTAACTAGCCCTCACACTGAGAATGCTATTACGATTGTTACGCAGCGCGGTGCACTTAAGCGAATGTTAGTTAGCAAGCTCTCCATTCTTACGCGTGCTAAGCGAGGTTTAATGATTTTACGAGAATTAAAATCAAACCCTCATCGAGTGATTTATATGGGGCAATCAACTGCTGCAAAGTTGTTACTAACAACAGATAAAGGAAAAGAAATTAAAATTGTACAAGAAGATTATCCAATCGGAGAAAGAACTTCCAATGGCTCATTTGTCATTGATGAAAAAATAGAAACGGTGAAAAGTGTTAGAATCTGTTAATTTGTCTCAATTGAAATGAATCCCGCTATACAAGATGACACCAAGCCCTTCTTTACAGATATTTATATTGCTATCTTCAATTCGATTTGCTAATAATAAATGTGTCTTAGTTTTTTTATGCTATGAAAAATAGATTGATTAAAAAAGGAGTTTTTATAAGATTATGGCGAAATTAACCGTGAAAGATTTAAATTTAAAAGGTAAAAAAATTTTAGTACGTGTTGATTTTAATGTTCCTTTAGAAAATGGTGTGATCACCAATGATAATCGGATTACAGCGGCACTTCCAACGATTAAGTATATTTTGGAGCAAGATGGACGAGCAATTTTATTCTCTCACCTTGGGCGCGTAAAAAAAGAAGCGGACAAGGATGGTAAGTCTTTGGCTCCTGTAGCAAAAGTGCTTTCTGAAAAATTGGGGAAAGAGGTTGTTTTTGTTCCTACAACACGTGGAACGAAGTTAGAAGCGGCGATTCAGGCACTAAATGACAAAGAGGTTTTGCTAGTTGAAAATACACGTTTTGAAGATGTTGATGGCAAGAAAGAGTCGAAAAATGATCCTGAGCTTGGAGCTTATTGGGCATCTCTTGGAGATGATCTTTTTGTTAATGACGCCTTTGGTACAGCGCATCGTGCCCATGCGTCGAATGTTGGAATTTCGGCAAATGTTTCGCAAGCAGCAGCTGGTTTCTTATTAGAAAATGAGATCAACTATATTCAAGAAGCGGTGGATAAGCCAATTCGTCCATTTGTGGCGATCCTTGGAGGATCGAAAGTTTCAGATAAAATTGGTGTGATTGAAAATTTATTGAAAAAAGCTGATAAAGTGATCATCGGTGGTGGGATGACATATACGTTTTACAAGGCGCAAGGCATTGAAATCGGTGATTCGTTGGTTGAAGAAGATAAGCTGGATTTAGCAAAAGATCTGATGGAAAAAGCAGGTGATAAGTTGATTTTGCCAATTGACTCAAAAGAAGCCAATGCTTTTGCTGATTATACAAAAGTAAAAGATACTAAAGCAGAAGCTGTGGATTCTGGCTTTTTGGGACTTGATATTGGACCAAAGTCCATTGCAAAGTTTGCTGAAGAGATTAAAGGCGCCAAAACGGTTGTGTGGAATGGACCAATGGGTGTATTTGAAAATTCTGATTTTCAAGCAGGAACGATTGGGGTGATGGATGCCATTATTGCGCAAACTGGAGTGAAATCAATTATTGGTGGCGGAGACTCTGCAGCTGCTGCGATTAATCTAGGTCGTGCAGATAAGTTTTCTTGGATTTCAACAGGTGGTGGGGCTTCAATGGAATTACTAGAAGGAAAAGTTTTACCAGGCTTGCAAGCTTTAACTGATAAGTAATTTTCTTGAAAAATAATTTCTATATGCATATTTCGAGTGTTTTTAATAATTTTCATTTAAACTAAACTTAGTTTAAAACTGTTTAAAAATATTTGTATATGGAGGGATTTTTTATGAAAGAGCTACCTAAAAAGAGTTTGGTACCTTTTGATCAAGAGAAGTATGAAGCAGCAGCTCGCATAGATCCATTGTTAATTGCGTGTAATTATTCGTTTAGCTTACCAGAGGTTAATTTCGATGATTTAGAAGAGTTTGAAAATCAAGGCAAGCCTGTTTTATTACATAAACGGATGATTCCGGCAATCAAAGAACTTTTTTACGCAGCAGTTGATGTTGATGCTAATTTTCAAAAAGCATGTAAAATTTCTTCAGGTTATCGAACAATTGAGCAGTTGGAAAAATTAAGGACAGATCGCTATTTTCTTAAATTGCTAGAAACGTATTTGGAAAAGCAAGAGGAAGATGATCCTGTTAAAAGAATGCAAAAAAGTATGAAAAAAATGAGCGAGCAGGAGCGATTGATCAAGTATTTTGGTTTAAGAAAAAGTCCAGAGTTAGTGGAATTGGAGAAAAAATTTGCTAATGACAGCGAAAAATTTTTAGCAACTGTTGATCCGTCGATTAAGGAATGGTTAAAACAAGCAGCTTTAAAGAAAGTTGATCAAAGTGTGCCGTACGCTGGCAGAAGTGATCATCATACAGGGCTTGCTGTTGATCTTCCACATACGATCGTCAATGTTGAATTTTATCAATGGTTAGAAGCAAAAGCCTATCATTATGGGTTTATTCGCAGATATACAGAAGAGTCAAGAGAATATACAAGAGTGGATCCAGAAATCTGGCATTGGCGCTATGTGGGTAAAAATCATGCCGAAAAAATTCATGAGTTAGGCATTACTTTAGATGAGTATATTATCAATAAACATTATAAAGCTGTGGTTTAGTTGAAAGGAAAAGAATAAAAAGATGTCAAGAAAACCAATTATTGCTGGAAATTGGAAAATGAATTTAACGTTAAAAGAAGCAGTGACTTTTGTTGAGGAAGTTAAAGATAAAATTCCTGCAAAGGCAAAAGTGGATACGGTGATTGGCTCACCTGCTTTGTTTTTAGCTTCATTAGTCAATGCACGTAAAGGTAGTGAGCTAGAACTTTCGGCGCAGAATGCTTACTGGGAAGATACTGGCGCGTTTACGGGGGAGAATTCTCCAGAAGCGATTGCTGATTTAGGAGTAGAGTATATTATCATCGGTCATTCGGAGCGTCGTGATTATTTCCATGAAACGGATGAAGAAATCAACCGCAAAGCAAAGGCAATTCTTGCGAATGGGTTGACGCCGATTATTTGCTGTGGTGAGTCTTTAGAAATTTTTGAAGCTGGAAAAACGGCAGAATGGGTGGAAAGGCAAATCACTGCTGCATTGAAGGATGTGACAGCTGAACAAGTAGGGAATCTCGTGATTGCATATGAGCCGATTTGGGCGATTGGCACCGGCAAGTCGGCGACTGCTGAAATTGCTGATAACACTTGTAAAGTGATTCGTACTACTATTGAAAAATTATATGGTAAAGATGTAGCTGAGAAGATTCGTATTCAATATGGTGGTTCAGTGAAACCGGAAAATATTGTCGAATATATGGATAAAGAAAACGTCGATGGCGCCTTAGTGGGTGGTGCATCACTTAAAGCAGCTTCTTTCTTGGCTTTGCTTGATTTTGTAAAATAATAATTTGTAAAGGGGGATGATTTTTTTAGGAGCCTTGTATAATAAAGTTGCTCCCTTTCTTTTCTTAAGCGACTTACACCGCCTAGTTCTAACCCATGCAGGGCCAGGACGCACCAAAAAAGACCACCTTTTTTAAGGTCGTCTTTTAAGCAAGTAATTATTTTTTACCTAGGACAGTAAAACCCAAGTGCTCGTGCTCTTAATTCTTGTCCTTCCCAATAACTATCAAGAAAAGTGTTTAAGTTATCAAATTGATTATTTTTATGCCCTCCACAAATAAAGTAGATTAATGCATTCTCTAATGGAACATCTAGACTAGGCGTAAATATATATCCATAAGAACGAACTCCAGTATTAAAGGGGATTATTTTTACATCTACACTATTTATATGTAAAGGATCAGCTCCTCCTTCTGCTAATTCCCTTTCTATCTGATCTATCTTTTCTTCATATATTGTTCCTGAACCACCAATATTCATAAATATTACTTCCATAACTTCTTTTGGTTTTACTGTTTCATCTACTATTTCTTCAATACTTTTTTTATTACTATTTTTTAACTTCACATTAAATGATGCTATTTGAGGTCCTAAAAATCCATCTTCTATAGGAATAGATAAATTGAAATCTCTTGGCTCTTGCAGTACTTTCCTGACGAGGATAGGAGAACCATCAGCCGCCGTACTTGGCTTTTTCTCAACAATTACTTTAGAAGGTACCATTACTTTTTGATACCAATCTCTTTTTAAGGTTATGTAACGATTCCCTTGAGCTTGTTGCTCTACTTCTGATTTAAGCCAACTGCTTTCACTTATAGGTAGATATGCGCTTTCTATTGTCTGTTGAGTCATACAATTACCTACTACGCTAAAACTAAACATTGCTACACAACTTAACATTAACCCTATTAAAAATTTTTTCATAATAAAACTTCCCTTCTTTATTTCTGATTTCTAAAATTCTTTGTAACTTTTTAATAATCAAAAGTTGTATACTGGTAAATATTCCAGTTTACTGGTGCCACTCCGAGTCCATTAGCCATATTATGGGTTACTCCAGGATTATTTCCCACAACTTGAATCCAATTTCCCCATGGATTATATAGCCATATACTTTCACTCCCTGCATCGCTATCTGCTGCAAAAGCAACACAACTGTGAACTTCTTCAGAATTAGCTGGATTTACAAATGTTACAATCACCATTCGCTGATTATTCACAATCTCACCTCGTATGGCAGTCCATGAAAGTCCCGAATTTGCTGGATCAACAACTGCTAAGTTTCCCGCTACCCCACAAATATTATTCATTTCTTGATTAACAGCTTGTTCAGAATTGGCGAAAAACAGCCCTTGGCAAATGCGCGAGATTGCACCAAAATTAGCCCATGTAGTATTTAAAGTCATCACTGGAGGTCTTACACTAAGCATTGCATTGAAAAAACCGAGCATTCCCTCCTCATTTCCTGGGGTAAAAAGGGCTGCATGCATCCAATGGTTCACGGCACAATTACATGCACCAACACCAGCTAATGCTGGACAAGCAGGATTAATATGCCCATTATTTACACTTAAAAAATTATCGATCTCATTTATAAATGCCACCCGATATGGTAAAAACGGAGTAAAGTTAAAGTTAAAGAAAGCACATCTGTTAACTTTTCCCTGATCACTTACAAAAACATTTTTCATAAGCACTTCATCAAAATTTGCTGCACCACCTGCTGCAGGTCGTGCAGGGGCAGCATTAGCGGGAACAATTGGAGCTGTTATTCCATGAGAATGAAAAAAAAAATTCATTAACCCAGGTATATTAATATGTTCAGCGACTCCTCCTCCATGCACAGATTTTTGAAGTATATCCCATAACACTATTTTAGAACATGTTATTCTACACCATGATGTATCTCCTTGTTCTACAAACCAACCATTTCCGTTTGTTTGATGATCATTCCACGGACTATAACTTGTTGTTACAGGAACAGCTAATGTTAAATTACTGAAAAAGATAAATATACAACTGATACTTAATAGTAAAACGCAAATTTTACCTTTAAGCAAATTTATTAAATTTTTCCTCTTTTTAATTTTTCTTCATTCCTTTCTTATTTTTCTATTTCCTCCTGCTTAAGCACTTGCCATTGTAATATGTTTTCGCCAAACATGCAATATTCTTTTTGCGCATTTTTATTACTTTTGGAAAAATATTTCACATCTTCCAGAAAATTAAAAAAGCTGTACCCTCATCACTTGTAGATAGATCTCCTTAAAAAACTAGAATTGGCAACACCAGTAGAGCTTTCAATTATTCTTGAAATGTGCAAATTTTATCTCATTCATGCAGGGCGCACCAAAAAACTCGCTGAAGGTTATCT
>JAIRWP010000065.1 GCA_031268845.1 Lactobacillales bacterium
TAGTATTAAATTTCAAAATACAGTTGAATTAATTGTTTCTTGTGGAGAAACAAAGCGAACAAAAGGTCCATTAAAATTTTTTGAACAACTTAAAAAGCCGTCTAACAAAATTAGTGATAATAAACGTCCGCTGCCACTTGATTTAAATCCAAATGAAAACACTCAGTCATCTCCTCCTTTATCTGTAGAAGAGAGAACAGGAGAAAATTACATTAAACATTCTCATTTTGTTCTTGAACTAGCTAATTTTGAGGCAGTTATAAAAATGGCGCAGAAGATCAAATTATGCGAAATTCCTACAAATTTATTTAAAATGAAACAAAAATATTTTTTTCATGTAGATTTCACGATGGATAAGTTTGAATTTAAGGAAATAGAAAATGAAAAGTCCAAATTACTTGAATTTGGCAAAAGATCTTGTTTAAATCTTGAAACATTACAAGAACATGCAAAGCCACTTATTGAACAAAATGCTTTGCAAACATTACAAAATCATTTTTAGATAAATTTTATTAAGAACGTGTTTAAAGCTTCTTTGCTAGGGGGGCTTTAAACACGTTTTTCGAACGTATTAACGATCTCTAAGCCACATCATGTGTATTTTTTGTTCGTTTAATTTTTACAAAATAATATATTGCTATCGAAATGATAAACACTCCAAAGATCAAAAAGATAATACTTTCACGCCAGCCTGTCGATGGCAAGATTCCTGATTTGAAATTTTCGATCTTTTCTGTAGTAATACCAGCATTTTCAAGGTTAAGATCTTTTCCATAGCCTTCATTTAAGTTTGAGGGATTTTCGTTAACATCATCTCCAACTTCAAACTTAATTCCTTTGACCGATTTATCAATATAATAGCCCGCAGGAGCTTTAACTTCAACTACTTCATAGTTTCCTTTGGCCAGTCCAGGCAAGTCGACAATTCCGGTAATTTTTCCATCCTTTGTGCTATCATCTGTAGTATAAAATTTTTGCACCTTATCATTGGCCAACAAAGCTTCTGTTGTTAATTTATTTTCTTCAGTAATTTCGATCCAATGCAGTAAACCTCGATTATCAAACCCACCATAGAAACGGCCATTTTCATTTTTTACAACAAAGGCAGCCGTATCGCTAAGGATTTTCTTACCTGTTCCACCTTCGACTTTATCAAAATCTTTTTCAAAAACAACGATATATTCTGAGTCATCCACTTCAAACTCTTCGCCATAACTTTCTGGATTATCTGGATCTCTTGGAGGATCTAAAAGAAAGATCGGCGTATCTAAAAGAAAGATCGGCGTATCTACTTTTGAATCTCTTTTATAAACTAACGAACTATCATTGCTAACAGAACTTCTATTTAAGTTAGTTAAATAATGCTTAATAATTCCCTTTTTTTGCCTTGTAGAACCCAAAATGCCAGCAAAATCAATTTGAAGTTCGCCTAGCAATCTCAAATTGCCTTTGTCAGCATTTCTATATGACACTTGCACCGTCTTTGATTCATCATAGGGATTTTTAACTTTGTTATATCCTACAACATTATTAATATGAGATTCCCTTGGAGCATCGTTATTAACTAACATGATTATTGTATAAACGAGAGTTTGCCCAGACATTGCTTCTAATTTCGCTGTATTTTCTTCTGTTACTTCATCAGGAACATCAATATACATATCTGATCTTGTTGCTTTATATTTATCTTCATTATTGTATTCCACAATAAAAGGCAAACCACCAATAAGGCCACTATCAACACCTTTTTCCCATGTATAAATAGACTCTCCGCCTAATTCGATATCATCAAATTCATAAAAACTTAAGCCTGTATCTGGCAGATCTCTTAAATTTAAATAATCATATAGATATCTACGACGAACTTCACCGTTAGCATCTGTTTCAGCAATAACATGATGAAAATCAATCGGAATTGGAACACTAATCTCAAAAGTTACGGGATCTCCAGCTGAACGACTAACCGTTTGATCAATATCTGTATCCCCTGAACTAAAGCCAGAATTTCCAGGAATCCCATCATCCAAATCCATAAATGATTCTTCAAAATTAGGCACTAAACGCTTTTCAATTCTTTCGATAGCATTTTTGGGATAGATATCAATTTCTTTCAGATCACCATCTTCTTCATCAGAAATCGGTAAAGAAATCGTAGTATTAATCGCTCGAATAACAGTTTCTTCTAAACCTGTTGCAGCATTTTTTGCTTCTGAAGTATCGGTTTCAATAATTACATAAACTGTATTACCTCCATTGCTTGTTGTTTGATCGACAACAAAATCAGCTATCCCATCCTCTTCTTCGCCTGCAAAATTTTTTCCGCGTCCTGTTTTGGTGATAGCAAAAGGAGGGAACCCTTCTTTTCTTAGTTCTCGCTCTGGTTTTGACTGAAAGAAGGATGCCACCGAACGATAAGCCATAGCTCGCTGAGCTTCAGAAGCTTTGAGAATATCATCAACCTTTTCTTCATCAGTTTTCGCTTTAGAATCCATAGTTGACAGTAAAACTCTTTCATAATAAGGTGTCACATCAAAAATTTTAAAGATAACATCATTAATTGGATCATTATTCGCAAGCTGTGAACTCTCACTACCAGAACCTTGAGTAAAATTATCAAAATCCGCTACTGAAACCGCTCTTTTATGTAACTTAATCGTCGCTTTTTCGGGACTATTAACTGCTTGAACAAAATTTAATTTATTAATAACAAAAATACAAAGGGATAACAGCAGAAGAAATGTAGTTAATACGATCATTATTTTCTTTTTATGCACTGCTAACCCCTCCAAATTACAAAACCATTTCCTTATCTAATCTAAAATATATTATAAAATAACAATAGCGTATTTTCATGTTTTATGGTCAAATGAAAAAACAAATCCTAACTTTAGTTTCGCTTTGTTTTTTAGTAACATGAAAAATATAGATTCAGTGAACGCGTTTTTAGAATTAAAAGGAGCTAGATATGGCAAACGCTTATACAAAAGCAGGTGTAGATGTTAAGGCTGGTTATGAAGTGGTCAATCGGATCAAAAAGCATGTTGAAAAAACGAAACGATTAGGTGTAATGGGAGCACTTGGCGGCTTTGGCAGCTGCTTTGATTTGTCTTTGTTAAATGTTAAAGAACCGATTTTGATTTCAGGAGCAGATGGTGTTGGAACAAAGCTTTTGGTAGCAATTAGCGAAAATAAGCATGATACAATTGGTATCGATTGTGTGGCGATGTGTGTTAATGATATTGTATCGCAAGGTGCTGAGCCGCTTTATTTTTTGGACTATATCGCAACAGGAAAAAATATTCCTATTCGTTTAGAGCAAGTAGTTGCTGGGGTTGCTACAGGTTGCTTTCAAGCAGGAGCAGCGCTTATTGGTGGTGAAACTGCTGAAATGCCTGGAATGTACAAGGAAAATGATTATGACTTGGCGGGCTTTGCAGTTGGTGTAGCAGAAAAATCACAATTAATTACAGGTGAAAGTATCAAAGAAGGAGATATTTTATTAGGTCTTGCTTCTTCAGGAATTCATTCGAATGGTTATTCCTTAGTGCGAAAAGTTTTCTTTGAGCAAAATAAGTTTGATGGCTCAACCTTATTGCCTGAATTAAATGGAAAAACGTTAGCAAAAGAGTTGCTAACACCAACACGTATTTATGTAAAAACGTTATTGCCGTTGATAAAGAAAAATTTAGTTAAAGGAATTGCGCATATCACTGGTGGTGGTTTTATTGAAAATATTCCTCGAATGTTTGGCAAAGGTTTAGCCGCAGAAATTATTGAAGATACCTGGCCAATATTGCCAATTTTTAAAGCGTTAGAAAAATATGGAAAAGTTCCTCATAATGAAATGTTTGAAATCTTTAATATGGGGATAGGTATGGTGTTGGTAGTGGATGCAAAGCAAAAAGATATTGTTGAGGCAAAATTTCAAGACCAAGGCGAAAAGGTTTATGAGATTGGCAAAATTAGTGAGCAAAAGGAAAATTTAGTTATAATCCACTAATAAAACAAGAAAGAAAAATCACGGTTATCAAACTTATTTTTCAAATTCTAATAAACTAATATAAAATATTTTTTCTTGCCGCGACGAATGACTGTAATTTCATCTTCTAATTTATCCTGATTTGTTAGCTCATAGTTCACATCTTGAATACGTTCACCATTGATATAAATTGCCCCATTGTTTACATCTTCACGCGCCTGTCGTTTTGAAGATTCGATACCAGCAACTATCAGCAACTCAACAATATTCTTATCTTGGTCTTGAGAAACCTTAAAATTGGGCACATCTTTTAATCCTTGCTTGATCTCTGCTACGGACATTTCCTTAAGATTCGTTTTGCCAAATAAAAAATAAGAGATGCGCAGAGCTTGTTCATACGCAGCTTGTCCATGAGTTAGCACCGTCATTTCTTTGGCCAATACTCTTTGCGCTAAGCGCTTATGTGGCACTTTTAAAAACTCTTTTTCGATTTTTGCTATTTTTTCCAGTGTTAAAAAAGTAAATAATTTCAAAAAGCGTACTGCATCTGCATCAGTCGTGTTTAACCAAAATTGATAAAACTCATATGAAGACGTCTTTTCGGCATCTAGCCATACCGCATTGCCTTCTGATTTACCAAATTTTTTACCTGTCGAATCTGTGATTAAAGGAATAGTAAAAGCATGTGTAGTCACATCTGCCTTACGACGCAACAACTCCGTACCGGTAGTGATATTGCCCCACTGATCACTTCCACCTATTTGCAATGTCACTTTATATTTTTGATTTAACATGTAAAAGTCGTAGCCTTGCAGCAATTGATAAGCAAACTCTGTATAAGAAATCCCCATCTCCATTCGACGCTTTACTGACTCCTTACTCATCATATAGTTCACTGTAAAATACTTTCCAACATCCCGCAAAAAATCAATAAATGAAACATCTTTATACCAATCGTAATTGTCTACCAAAATAGCCGGATGATCATGATCTTCAAAATCCACAAAACGAGCGATTTGTCTTTTTAAACTCTCAACAAAACCTTGGACAACTTCAAGGGAATTTAATTGACGTTCATCATCTTTAAAGGAAGGATCTCCAATCAAACCTGTGCCGCCGCCTACTAGAGCAATTGGGAAATGTCCTGCTAACTGAAAACGACGTAGCAAAAGAATCGGTACCAAGTGCCCAACATGCAAAGAATTTGCCGTAGGATCAAAACCGATATACATATGAATTGCGCCCTGTTCCAATGCTTGGGCCAACTTAGTTTCTTCTGTTGACTGATGTACCAAGCCGCGTTTTTTTAACTCTTCAAAAAACGACAACATAATCTCTTTCATCCCTTCTGTATAACTATGATTTTCATGTTACTAAAAAACAAAAAAAAACAAAAGCAAGTGTAACGATATAGATTTCATTATGCAATTTGAATTTGACAATTATCCGGTTAACATTGTATGATAAATAAGTAATTAGCACTCTCGGTATTAGAGTGCTAATTTAAGAATCTGTTTGGGGTGAGCCATATGTTATCTGATCGACAACTACAAATACTTGGTTTTATTGTTCAGCGGTATACTGTGGATCATGCTCCGATTGGTTCTAAGCGATTAATGGAAGAAGGGATAAACGCTTCTTCAGCAACTATCCGCAATGATATGAGTTTTCTTGAGGAGCTTGGTTTATTGCAAAAAAATCATACTTCTTCAGGACGGATTCCTAGTTTGCAAGGTTTTCGTTATTATGTGGATCATCTGTTAGAAATCGATATGCTAAATAATGAACAATTGCAAACAATTCATAACTCCTTGCAAGGGCAATTTTCTGAAATCAGTGAACTTGTCCAAAGATCTGTCAGAGCTTTATCTGATTTGACTAATTATACAACCGTTGCTTTTGGTTTAGATTTTGAATCACAAGTTTTATTGGATTTTCGGATTATGATGTTAAATGTTCATCAAGCTTTAGTTGTGATTATTACGGATGGCGGCCCTGTTGAAAGTAATGTTGTAACTTTGCCATATGACATTTTTCGTGAAGACTTAGATATTTTAACAAAAGTGATTCATGATCGTTTGCTGGGCAAGAAGATGACTAGCGTTTATAGCAAGTTGCGAACAGAGTTTCCAATGATTTTGCAGCGATATTTTGCAGATCCTCAAAGAATGATTTATTTGCTTGAGAGTTTGTGGAAGGATGTATTTGCTGAAGATGTTTATGTTAGTGGCTGTATGAATTTATTGGATTATGGTTTTGTGCATACACCGCTGGAGTTTAAGCATTTATATTCGTTTTTTGATGATTCCAAACAAGTGGCACACTTAGTGAAAGAGACTCAACAAGATATGGATGGATTCAGTATTCGGATTGGTGAAGAGTTGAAAAATGAATTATTTGCAAATATGAGTTTGTTAACAGCAAACTATGATGTTGCAAGGCATGGTAGTGGCATATTAGCTATCCTTGGTCCAGCTAATATGCGCTATAGTAAAATGCTAGGTTTACTTTATGCATTTAAAGAAGAACTAGCTAGTCGACTGGCAGAATATTATCGATATCTCGACAGTGCACAATAATAACTAAAAAAGGAGAGTGAAAAGTTTGTCAGAAAAAAAAGACGTGTTACAAAAAGAAGACTCCGTTGAAACAAATGATGAAGAGTTAAAAGAAGCTTTAGCAGAAAAATCTGTTGATGAGGAAATCACCGAGGTTGTTGAAGAATTAGATGAACTAGCTAAAGCACAAAAAGTAGCTAGTGAATGGGAAGACAAATTTATTCGTGCACATGCAGAAATGCAAAATATTCAGCGTCATTCTAGGGAAGAGCGTGAGAAGTTAATTCGTTTTCGTTCGCAAGATTTGGCGAAGAAAATTTTGCCCGCTTTAGATAACTTAGAGCGAGCATTAGCTATCGAAGTGGCAAATGAAGCGGATGAAAGCTTGAAAAAAGGCATTCAAATGGTTCAAGAAAGTTTGGTTCAAGCTTTAAAAGAAGAAGGCGTAGAAGAAGTTAAAGCAAAAGGAGTAAAATTTGATCCAACGCTTCATATGGCTGTCCAAACGGTTGAAGCAACGGATGAGCATCCAGCACAGACAATTGTCCAAATCTTGCAAAAGGGATATCGCTTGCAAGAGCGGGTATTGCGTCCAACAATGGTTGTTGTGGCGAATTAATTAAAAAATTTAAAAATAGAAATGGAGAAGATTTAACATGGCAAAAATTATTGGAATTGATTTAGGAACAACAAATTCAGCGGTGGCTATTCTTGAAGGTGGAGAAGCAAAAATTATTGCAAATCCAGAAGGAAATCGTACAACACCATCAGTTGTAGCATTTAAAAATGGCGAAATCCAAGTAGGAGAAGTAGCAAAGCGTCAAGCAGTTACAAATCCTCATACGATTGCAAGTATTAAGCGTCATATGGGCGAGGGTTCTTATAAAGTTGAAGCTGATGGTAAAAAATATACGCCACAAGAAGTTTCAGCGATGATTCTTCAATATATTAAAGGTTTTGCTGAAGAATACCTTGGTGAAAAAGTGGAAAAAGCAGTTATTACAGTTCCTGCGTACTTTAATGATGCACAGCGTCAAGCAACTAAAGATGCAGGAAAAATTGCTGGACTTGAAGTAGAACGGATTGTTAATGAACCAACAGCAGCTGCTTTAGCTTATGGTTTAGATAAAACAGAAAAAGACGAAAAAATCTTAGTATTTGACCTTGGTGGCGGAACATTTGATGTTTCGATACTTGAGTTAGGAGATGGGGTTTTTGATGTATTATCTACTGCTGGAGATAACCATTTAGGTGGCGATGATTTTGATAATAAAATTATTAATCATCTAGTTGCAGAGTTTAAAAAAGAAAACGCGATTGATCTTTCAAAAGATAAAATGGCTTTGCAGCGTTTGAAAGATGCCGCTGAAAAAGCTAAAAAAGATTTATCTGGCGTTACTTCAACGCAGATTAGTTTACCATTTATTACTGCCGGAGATGCTGGTCCACTTCATTTGGAATTAACTTTAACACGTGCGAAGTTTGATGAATTAACTTCAAATTTAGTAGAAAGAACAAAGACTCCTGTACGTCAAGCATTAAAAGACGCTGATCTTTCTGCTTCTGAGATTGATGAAGTGATCTTAGTTGGTGGATCAACACGTATTCCAGCAGT
Source organism: Lactobacillales bacterium (assembly GCA_031268845.1). Classification (GTDB taxonomy): domain Bacteria; phylum Bacillota; class Bacilli; order Lactobacillales; family Streptococcaceae; genus JAIRLR01. Next base: position 8,153 of record JAIRWP010000065.1, read on the forward strand.
TGTGGAAGCTGTTCGTAAAGAAACTGGTAAAGAACCAAATAAATCAGTAAATCCTGATGAAGTTGTTGCTATGGGTGCGGCAATTCAAGGTGGAGTGATCACTGGCGATGTTAAAGATGTTGTTTTACTTGATGTAACACCTCTATCTCTTGGTATTGAAACAATGGGTAGCGTGTTTACCAAATTAATTGAGCGCAATACAACAATCCCGACATCTAAATCGCAAGTATTTTCAACAGCAGCCGATAATCAACCAGCAGTGGATATTCATGTTTTGCAAGGTGAACGCCCAATGGCTGCAGACAATAAAACGCTTGGTCGTTTCCAATTAACCGATATTCCGCCAGCACCACGTGGAATTCCACAAATCGAAGTAACTTTTGATATTGATAAAAACGGAATTGTAAACGTATCTGCCAAAGATCTTGGTACGCAAAAAGAACAAAAGATTACCATTAAATCTTCATCTGGTTTATCTGATGATGAAATTGAACGCATGGTTAAAGATGCCGAAGCTAATGCTGAAGCGGATAAAGTGCGCAAGGAAGAAGTTGACCTTCGCAATGAAGTCGATACTTTATTGTTTACAATTGATAAAACATTGAAGGAACTTGAAGGTAAAGTCGATGAAGCAGAAGTGAAAAAAGCAGAAGCTGCTCGTGATGAGTTAAAGAAAGCTGTAGAAGATAATGATCTTGAAGTAATGAAAACTAAACGCGATGTGCTTAATGAAATCGTTCAAAACTTATCTGTTAAGTTATATGAACAAGCCGCAGCTGCTCAACAAGCGACCCAAGGTGCAAAAGGGACTGAACAAGCAACTGACGAAAAAAAAGATGAAAATGTTGTTGATGGCGACTTTGAAGAAATGGAATAACCAAGAACATATTGGGGAATATTTTCCACATTTAAGCTGTGCCTATAAATTTATGGTAAAATGATATTAATTTAATTTTTATAAATTGGGGGGAGAAAAATTTTTAAAAATAAATTTTTAAAAATCATTTTACAACTGTTTTTCATAATCACAGGGATAGTATATATCCCATCATTAGTAGTCAATGCTGATCCTGCAACTTTACCTACCAGGCCAATGGGGCTTAATAATATTGGTAACACTTGTTATATTAATGCAGCACTGCAAGATTTGCTTAATAATAAAGAGTTCGTCGATTATATTTTAAATGTTCCAGAAAGTGAGATCAATCGGACAAATCCTTTGGGATCAGGTGGGAAAGTTTTTTATGCTTTTAAAGAACTATGTCAAGTGTGGGTTCTTAGAGATGGAACTTCATATTCTCCTAACAAATTAAAACAAGTTCTTGATGATCGTTATCCTTTATTTGCTGGTTATGGGCAACATGATGCCCATGAGTTTCTTATTACGTTTTTAGATGTATTACATGAAGATTTAAATCAATCATACAAGGCAAAAGGTCTCCTTAGTGATGAAGCTTTATCAGATCTGAGTGGAATGAATTTACATTATGCATGCAATAAATCATTTATTGTTGATCATTTTCATGGAATTTCACATACAATACTTGAATGTCCATTATGTCATGGCATTACCCATGTTTATGAGGCATTAGCATTTTTGGCTCTTCCAGTAAATAGTAGTACGCTTTATGGTCTTATAGATCAACATTCTAAGAGAGGGCAACTTGCGCCAGGAGATGAACTTCATTGCGATATTTGTGAAGCAGACAGCGTTTCATCTAGAACTGTAAATGTTTTGCAATTTCCTACATATTTTACTGTTCAATTAAAACGATTTCGCCAAAATACTGATGGATCATTCACAAAAGATGATAGTCCAGTAGCTTACCCTGAAGAATTTGATGCTTCCAGGTATGTTAAAGATGCTGGAAAATATAAATTAAATGGTGTGATTTGTCATTACGGTACTCTGAATGGCGGGCATTACACTAGCTATGTAAAAAATAATGGTCAATGGTTTTTATGTAATGATAGTTCAATTACCCCTGTTAGTAAAGAAGAAGCATTATCTAAAGTCCAAAATGCATATGTTTTGACGTATTTGAAAAAGGAGCCGGTAATTCCTGAACCTACAGCTACAGCTACACACACACCGCCTGCCAAACCTGTTATTACTCCTCAGCCAGTGGTTGTAAAGCCAATATCGACTGTCTTAACTGTACCAGTGCTAACACCAGCATTTTCCCTTTCTTCAGGAATACCTGGTGAGGAAGTGTTTAGAGTATACAATCCTAATAATGGTATGCATCACTATACAATGAATAAAGGAGAAGTTGCGACTTTATTAGCTCTTGGCTGGCTAGATGAGGGGGTTGCTTTTAAATGTAGTGCTAATGGCATGCCTGTTTATAGGCTTTACAATCCAAACGATGGAACGCATCATTATACAATGGATGAGAATGAAAAGGATAATTTAGTTGCCCTGGGGTGGAATTATGAAGGAATCGCTTGGTATGCCTTAATGCAAGGTGAAGTTCCAGTTTTCCGTATGTATAATCCTGGAAATGGCGAACATGTTTGGACGACAAATTATGCTGAAGTTGAAAATGCTGTGGCTCATGGTTGGCGATATGAGGGGATTGTTTGGTACATACAATGATTTTTGATCTAGAAAGCTCTTAGAGCCTGTTAACGATCTCCAGAATTGCGCAATTTTGATTAATTTTTGACACTTTTTTGTCAAAAAACCTGTCGGGTTTCTTACGATTTGTTCAAGTTTTACTTGATTACAAATCGTGGGAAC
>JAIRWP010000074.1 GCA_031268845.1 Lactobacillales bacterium
TATAAAAATTAAATAACGTTTTTTCAATTTTCTTCACCATGATCTTTCATAAAATTCAACTTAACACAGTCGATTTTACTATGAAAAAAGCAGAAAAGAAAGATATACCTTCTTCTCTACGTTAGATATGTCACTGAAAAGTAAAAATCAGCGACACACCCAATAATATCAAACAGAAATTTGTGGCTGAGCATTTATTTTGACGCTTTTTACTTTGGCATCATGCATATGAATAATACGATCAGCAATAGGAGCAATGGCTGCATTGTGCGTTACGATAATAACGGTCGCATTATTTTTACGATTCATATCTTGCAAGATTTGCAAAACTTGCTTTCCGGTATTGTAATCAAGTGCTCCTGTCGGCTCATCACACAACAATATTTTAGGTTTCTTGGCAATCGCGCGAGCAATAGCTACCCGCTGCTGTTCTCCACCAGAAAGTTGAGCCGGAAAATTATTCATTCTTTCTTGCAGACCAACGCTGGTTAAAACCTCTGCCGGATCCGTCGCATCTTTAACTATTTCTGATGCCAACTCAACATTTTCTTTAGCTGTAAGATTTGCAATCAAATTATAGAATTGAAAAACAAAACCGACATCATAGCGACGATATGTTATAAGTTCTTTAACTGAGTAATTAGAAATATCTTTCCCGTCAACAATCACTTCTCCTTCATCATTTGTATCCATTCCGCCTAAAATATTTAACAAAGTCGACTTGCCTGCACCACTATTTCCCAAAATAACAACAAGTTCACCCTTTTCAATTGAAAAACTTACTGCATTATTGGCAACGACTTCAACATTTCCGCTCTTATAACGTTTATAGCTGTTAATAACTTTAATATAAGCCATAGCTATTCCTTCCTTGAATCCATTTCGCTATTTTTCTTTCATTGTAAAATACGGCATTAATGAAAACAATAAATCTGCAAATTTATAGCTTAGTGTTAATGATTTTTTTTAAATAGTGCTTAATATTAGCTTTTTTTGCTATTTTGTTTAATAATTAAATTAAATTTCGGGCAAATAAATTACACTGAAAGGAGATTATTCACATGAAAAAATTTGGAAAAGGTTTAATAGCAGGAATTACGATTACTATTGGCGCAGTGGCCGCTGGAGTTGCAGCAGTGAAAAAAACAATTATTGAGCCAGCTAAAGCAAAAGAACGTAAATTTAGTGAAAATCGTAAAAAAGCAGCAAGGAAACGTACAATGCATTAAAAATTAGAGGAAATTTATATGTATGATAAAAAGTAAAGCAAAATTGAAAATTCTGATCATCATCATGTTGTTGCTTTTGTTGCAATTAACGGCGTGCCAGCAGCAATCGACATCCAAAAATACCAAGAACTTGTTAATTTGTCTCCATTATCCGACACCTGAGTCGCACTTTCAGCCTAGAATTGCATAAAAATTTTCCAAAAAACCTGGTAGGTTTACAAGTTGTCTCAAGCTTTGCTTGATTACAACTTGATAAACGGGGTTCATCAATATAAAGAGACAAGTTAACAGGTTCTAAAAAGTATAAAAATAAACTGTGCGTAACCTTGTATAGAATGAGTCACTTACACGGTTTATTTTACACTTCCAAAAATTGTTATTTTCTTTCTAATCTTCCTAATTAAAAAAGTCTTTCAGTTTATTTGAACGACTAGGATGACGTAATTTACGAAGCGCTTTGGCTTCAATCTGTCGAATGCGCTCACGCGTTACACAAAAAACTCTGCCCACCTCTTCCAAAGTTCTATTTTTTCCATCTTCCAAACCAAAACGCAGACGTAAAACATTTTCTTCACGATCAGTTAAAGTTTCTAAAACATTTTCCAGCTGCTCTCTTAACATTTCATATGCTGCATGCTCCGCAGGAGATATCGCATGATCATCCTCAATAAAATCACCTAAGTGCGAATCATCTTCTTCACCAATAGGTGTTTCCAAAGACACAGGCTCTTGCGCAATTTTTAAAATTTCTCTTACTCTATTGGTTGTTAAATCCATTTCTGCACCAATCTCTTCTGGTGTAGGCTCGCGACCTAAATCTTGTAATAATTGCCTTTGAATTCTAATTAACTTATTAATTGTCTCAACCATATGCACCGGAATACGAATCGTTCTAGCTTGGTCAGCAATTGCCCGTGTGATTGCTTGACGAATCCACCAAGTGGCGTATGTTGAAAACTTAAATCCCTTGGTGTAATCAAATTTTTCAACAGCCTTCATTAGTCCCATATTGCCTTCTTGAATCAAATCTAAAAACTGCATCCCACGACCAACATAACGCTTAGCAATCGAAACCACTAAACGCAAATTTGCCGATGTTAACTCTTGCTTAGCAGATAAATCACCCTTAGCAATCCGTTTGGCAAGCGCTACTTCATCATCCCAAGTTAAAAGAGATACACGTCCAATATCCTTTAAATACATGCGAACAGAATCATTAATCTTAACACCTTTTGGTACCGATAAATCTTCCATTTCTTTCTTGCTGACTTCACTTTTTAAGCTTAGCTTAGTAGGCTCACCATTTTTATCAACAACACTAATACCAGCATCTTCAATTTTATTAATTACATACTCAACATCTTCAGTTTTTAAGCGAAACGGAATTACTAATTCATCAACAACACTATCTTCCATAATTTCTTTTTGATCTTTATTTGCACGAATAAAATCGGCTACAGCAACATCTAAGGTCGTTACCTCTTTTTTATCTTCCACCATTTTGCCCTCCTTATACTAACATTTAGAATCATAACTCTTTTTTAATTCAATAATTTCCATTGCTAAGTCTAACTCTTGATCTACATTACCAATCTTTTTGGCGGCTTGTTGCTTATTTTTTTTTTCATAAATTTTCACTTTCAATTTTTCGCGCTGAATAGTCTTGAATAGCTCCTTAAATTCTTCTTCTGAAGTTTCCATATTAAAAGTTGACATCATTATTTCACTAAATAGATTTTTTTCTTTTTCATCTTCTAAGTATGTTAAAAATTCTGCTGCGATAAATTCCCCATAAATCTGACAGAATGATTGGTAAGAATCATAAAGTTTTTGCAAAGCCTGAACATGAAAATTAAAACTTGAAAGATTGTTAACCTGTTCACAAAACCAACGATCTGTCATAATCCGAAACAGTAATATCCGCTCAGCTTTTTCGCCTGCAGACACTATCTGTCTGACTGGTTTTACTTTTACAACTTGTTTAACTTTTTTCAAAGGTACAACTTGCTTACGTTGTTCTGACTTAATTAAGTTTAGCTGTCTGCGAAGAGTTTCAAGCGTTAGCTCAGGAAATTCCTGAGCGATTTGATTTAAATAAACCTCTTGTTCAAGTTCTGAAGTTACTTGCGCTAACTCTTTTAAAAGTTCATTTATATAGGCAATCTTCTCCATTTCATTTACTAGATTTTTATCTTTCTTAAGGTAATGCTTTTTAAATTCAAAAACAGAACTTCGACCGTGCTTGGCAAATTCATAAAAAGCCTTTTCGCCATATTTACGTACATACTCATCCGGATCAAGCTTTTCTGGTAATATTAAAACTTGGATACCTAAATCTGTTTGCATTTTAAGCTCATTAATAACCTTTTGCGTGGATTTTTGACCAGGATCATCGCCATCATAAGCAATAACAACATTATTAGCATAGCGTGCAAGTTTTGTAATTTGATTTTTCGTAAAACTTGTCCCCATGGAAGCTACACCACTATGAACACCTGCAAACCAAGCAGCAATCACATCCATAAAACCTTCAAATAAAAATACTTCTTTAGCTTTGCGGACGTTACTACTTGCTAGATAAAAATTATATAAATTTTCACTTTTATTAAAAAGTTTGGTCTCAGGAGAATTTAAATACTTTGCATCATTTTCTGTATCTTCAAGAACACGCCCAGAAAAAGCAATGACTTTCCCACTATCATCGCAAATAGGAAACATAATACGATTATAAAAGCGATCTAATTTACTACCATCTTCACGGATAGTAAATAAACCACTATTAAGATAATCATTCTCACTAAATCCATCTTTTTCAAATGCTTCGACTAATAAAATACGCGCATCCGGAGCAAAACCGATTTGAAATATTTCAATCAACTCTTCAGTAATACCACGACTTTTAAGATATGCTAATGCTTTTGTTCCCGCTTCAGTATTAAGCAGTAAATGATGATACAACTTTGCAGCTTTTTCATGCATTTTTAACAAGGAAAAACTTTCCGGATCTTGCTGTTTTTTGCTATTTTTAAGCTTGTAAGTAAAAGGAATTTGTTCAATCTCTGCTACTTTTTTTACTGCTTCTAAAAAGTCGATATCTTCAAGGTCTTGAAAAAATTTAAAAACATTCCCACCTTTACCACAACCAAAGCAATAATACATTTGTTTATCTTCTACAACAGTAAAGGACGCTGTCTTTTCTGAATGGAATGGACAAAGGCCTAAATGATTTTTTCCTGTTTTTCTAAGTTGTACATACTGACCAATAATACTTACTATATCAGTCTGTTCACGAATTTTTTCAATCATTTGAAATGGAATTCTACTTGTCATGGAACTACCTTTCAATTGACTTTTTTGTTTCTACCCTATCATAAAAAGCCAACCTTAAATGTACTACAATTTTCTACATTATACGAGGTTCTAACTTGCCACATATTTATTATATGTATCTATTGTCTTTGGATAGACTTTAATTTCTTTTTCTACCAGTTTTAGCAATGTATGTTTTGTCTCGTACTTTACTGTTTTATCCAGATCAACTTCTGCCAACTCACGCGCTTTTTTAACTCCTGAAAACCTTCGATTTGGTTCAATAAAATCCGCCACATAAAGAATTTTATCCAGCAAAGACATATTATCAGATCCTGTTGTATGCACAGAAACAGCTTGTAAAATCTCGGCATCAACAACTCCCAATTCTTTTTCAATCAAAATCGTGCCTGCCACACCATGCCAAATATTATTACCAAAGCCAATTATTTCTTTATCGAGATTGTTCTCATAAATTACCCGCAGTAACTCCTCATCTGAGCACTCTTTAGCATAATCATGAATAAGTCCGGCAATACTTGCTTTTTCAACATCGCCACCAAAGCGTTTAGCCAAAATAACTGCTGTTTTTTGTACTGCTAAAATATGACTAAAACGTTTTGCGCTTACAGATGTACGAATTTTTGCTAAAAGATCATCTTGTTTAAACGCGGTATACTTCGTATATATATCACTTGCCATTAAGGTACAGACCTTTCTCTTGAATATATTGATAAACCTCATCAGGCATTAAATATTTCGGAATACTATCAAATCCAATAGATCTTCTAATGTATGTAGAACTTACTTCTATCTTAGGTACATCAACCCAAATTACAGGAAACGACGATTTTTCCGGATAACCTAAACGCCCAACTCCTACAAACTGGACTAGCTCCATTAATTCCTCAACTTGATACCATTGTGGCAAATACTCTACCATATCTCCACCGATAATAAAAAAATAGTCTACATCAGGATTCTTTTTTTTCAACTTTTTAATGGTATCAAAAGTGTAATTCATCCCGCCAAATTGTAATTCAATTCTTTCTATTCCTAAACGAGGATTATCTTTAATAGCTAGCTCAATCATATTTAAACGATGCTTGACAGAAATCGTACGCTTTGTATCTCGATGAGGTGGTACAGCCTCCGGCATCAAATTTACTTTATCTAAACTTAACATCTGTGCCACTTGATCTGCTATTAATAAATGCCCATTATGAACAGGATTAAAATTTCCACCTAAAATCCCAATTTGACGGCGTTTTTTTACATGAGTTTGTGTTTGTAACCAAGCAAGTGTTTGCTGCATTTTTACGCCTCCATTTTAAACCAAAGCCTTACGCATAATTATATTGACGCCTTCTGGTGCATATCCCGCCACAACAGCTTTCTTTTTAACTGAAATCCACCCTAATCCTGCAAAAACAATATCTGTCGGCTGCTTAATGGAAAATTCAAAACGATGCAATTTAGGAAAATCAGCCAAATCTTCTAAACGAGGTGGTTGCAACAAACTTCCAAGATGCTTTTGATAAAATTCATCTGCTTTCATCAGTTTGGTTCGATGAATATTTAAATCATTTGTTACATAAACCACAAAACTCTGATAACACCCTTGAATAAAATCAAACCGAGCTAAACCACCTAAAAATAAAGTCTGTTCAGGATCTAACTGATAAACTTTAGGCTTAATTTCCTTTTGCGGGGCAATAATTTTTAAATCTTTTTTATGAAGATAATGTGCCATCTGATGACGATGAATAATGCCTGGCGTATCAAAAAGCTTTGCACCGTCTGCTAAAGGAATTTCTATTTTGTCCAAAGTTGTCCCAGGAAAACGTGAAGTAGTGATTAACTCCTGCACCCCAACTACTTTTTTTATAATAGCGTTAATCAGAGTAGATTTCCCAACATTGGTTGCTCCCACGATATAAACATCTAAGCCTTTACGGTACTTTTCAAGTTTTTTTAGCAATTCTTCTATTTCTTGTGGTTTTTTCGCACTTGTTAAAAGAACATCAACAGGACGTAGTCCTTCCTCGTAAGCACGCTCTTTCATCCATTGCCTTAAACGAGATGCTTTTAACGACTTCGGCAGCAAATCTTTCTTATTACCCACAAGTAAAACCGGATTCTTTCCTGCAAAGCGATGTAAACCAGGAATAAGCGATCCACTAAAATTAAAAATGTCCACCACATTCACAATTAAAGCTTTTTTTGTGCCAATTTCATTTAATAAATGCAAAAAATCATCATCAGTTAAAGATACATCTTGAATTTCATTATAATGACGTAAGCGAAAACAACGTTGACAGTAAATCTCTTTATCATTATCCCCTGTCTCAAGTGTTTTGGATGGCATATAACCCAACTTTTTTGAATCTCTTGTTTGAATCACAACCCCACAACCAATGCAATGAAGTTTTTCTTCTATTGCTTCTAATGCCATCAATAAATTCCTTTCTTAGAACGAGTTAACGATCTCTAGTGAAGTGAATCCCGTTATACAAATTGTAATCAAGCAAAGCTTGAAACAATTTGTAATAACCCGACAAGTTTTTTGAGCTATTTTTTCGTAGTTTGAGGCTAAAAGCACAGCTTTTAGGTAACGGATAAAAGAAAACGAAGTTTTCTATCACCGTAAACGTAGGTTTAGTGGTTCTAAATCGAGGCTCCCGTTCCAACGATTTGTAATCAAGCAAAGCTTGAACAAATCGTAAGGAACCCGACAGGTTTTTTAACGAAAAAATACGGAAAAATAGTCAAAATATTCATCACTCCGAGATCGTTAACTCGTTCTTATAAGTCATATCATACTTTATTGATAATTTTTTTAAAATAAAACGTTCGCATGCGCGATTAAACTTTGTTACTAAACTATCGGATTTAGCCAAAGGTTTAACTAAAATTGAACGAATCCCTGCAAAGTTAGCAGCCAAAACATCCGTCATTAACTGATCTCCAACCATAACTAAAGCCTCTTTTTTTAAACCTAGTTTACGCTTAGCAATTTTCATGCCACGATTCGACGGCTTTAAAGACCATGAAACAAAATCAATTCCCAGCGGCTCTACTGCTCTTTTAACCCGCGAAGTTTTATTATTAGAAACTACCATTACCAAAAGATCTGCTTTTTGCATCATTGCTAGCCAAGTACGCACTTCTTCTGTCCCATCAGGATTATTCCAAGCAATTAATGTATTATCCAAATCAACTAGCACTGCTTTAATTCCATATGCTTTTAATATTTCAGGCTTTAACTGAAATATTGTTTCTATCATCCAAGTAGGTTTGTAAAATTCCTTCATACTACTCAACTTTCTAATAGCCTCCTTGAAAACTGGATGTATGAGGAGATCTATTCTCTAAATCTTGATTAATTTTAACATAAAAAGGAAACGAAGCTAAATTGTCGTTTCCTATACTTTTAATGTTATAAAATACGTACTATTACATCTTGACGACCAAATTCACAAGATTGTTGATAAGTTGAAAAATGAATATCAATATGATTACCCTTGATAGCACTTCCTGTATCTCCAGCAATGTATATACCGTATCCTACTATTTCCACCATCGTCCCAAGAGGGATAATATTTGGATCAACTGCAACCACTCGTGGATTTGTCCACAGATCAATACCAAAAGCTGTAAAACGCCCCATACTAGCAGCTTCACAAGAATAAGCTGTTGCATTTGCTACAAAACTATTATGACAACACATGACGTCGTCACTTTGATTTTTAAACTCTACTCTAGGTATGCTGTTTAAAGCATTTGACTGCATTCCTTTTACATCGCCTCTTAAAAATTCATCTTCATCTTGAGCCACTAATTGAGCATAAAAATCGGCAATTTGCTTATCCATTTGTTGCTGTTTAACAATTAAGTCATTCTGTCGTTGCTCTAAAGTCGCAATTCTCTCTGCTTTTTCCCTTTTTAATCTCTCGAGTTCCTCGCGTTTTTTAACTAAGGATTGAATTTCTTCTCTTTGCGACTGTTGCATCAAAGTTAAAGCACAAACTGAACGTAGAAATTCACTGAAGTTTCTTGAACTAAACAAAGCTTTAATTCCAGCTTTATAATCATTCTGCAACTGAAGAGCTCTCATTTGCTCGTTTGCTGATTCTGCCCGTTTTTCTATCATTTGTTCGGCAGCATTTATACGATCAGCTATATTCGCAAAATCAGCTTGAATTTCCGCTATTTCTTGTTTGATTCTATCCATTTCCTGATGAAATTCCATTGATTATTTGCATAGTCAACTCTAATTGTTCATTTAATTCTGCTGTATCTTTAACTTCTCCAGAAACTGTAGAAAAACAAGCAAGCAAAATAATAGTCAAAATCGCCCCCAACGATAATTTAAATTTCACTAAAATACCCACCTTCAATTACAAAACATTTATATACACGTTTTGCAGTGTAAATGAGTAATATTAATGAATTTTTTCATAATTCTTAATAATTATTGCACCATTCTGTAAATATTGCACTCCCATGTTGAACATGTAACAAATATTAATGTTTTAGGGTGATTGTTATAAGCTTGAAATAAAAAAACACTTTCCTATCAATATTCTCTTTTAATAAATTGCACCTCTACTCGATAAATTACCTGACCTTTTTGCGCAAATTTTTCTTCATACTCTGTCATCATAACATTGCCTGCAAAATCACTAGCATGCAAATCAAGTGAAATCTGTTTTAAAAACATTCCATAATTTGAAAAACTAACCAAAGAATACTCAAACAAACCACGATTATCGGTTTTAAAATGAATTTCCCCTTGAGGCAGCAAAATTTTCTTATATGTTTTTAAAAATGATGAATAGGTCAAACGCCGCTTTTCGTGGCGACTTTTCGGCCAAGGATCACTAAAATTCAAATAAATCAATGCTACTTCACTTTCTGCAAAATAATTTAAAAGATCGCTCCCATCAACACGTAATAGTTGCAAGTTAGGAACATCTGCAACAAGAACTTTATCAAGCGCGTAGCTTAAAACACTTAATTGAATATCAATTCCAATATAGTTAATCCCTGGATTACGCTTGGCCATTTCGGTAATAAAACGACCTTTACCACAACCGACTTCAATATGGAGTGGATGATTGTTGCAAAAACGATCGCACCATCTCCCTTGCCATCGATCTGGTTGCATCACCGCTAACTGTGAATGCTCTAAAAGATATTCTTCTGCACCTTTGCGTTTTCTTACGCGCATACTCTTCTTCTAACTCCTTATTTAGAGACAAGTTAACAGGTTCTTAGCTGTATCCGCCAAAGCAGTAAATGCAGCTGCATCATTAACAGCTAAATCAGCCAACATTTTACGATTGATTTCAACTTCAGCAAGCTTTAAACCATGCATTAATTTTGAATAGCTTAGACCATTCATTCGAGCAGCTGCATTAATTCGTGCAATCCATAGCTTACGAAAATCACGCTTCTTTTGCCTGCGATCTCGAAAAGCATAGTAGTAAGAATTCATTACTTGCTCTTTAGCTGTTCGGTAAAGCTTATGCTTTGCTCCGTAATATCCTTTTGCTAATTTTAAAATACGTTTACGACGTCGACGTGAAACAACGCCACCTTTAACACGTGCCATATGGAAATTTCCTCCTAATTACTCAAAATAATTTTTAATTGTTAACCCATTTGACTTAACATTTGACTAATGCGTTTAAAATCACCACTACTAACCATTCTGGCTTTACGCAATTGACGACGTTGCTTAACCGTTTTACCATGAAAACGATGTGATGTAAACGCGCGAAAACGTTTTAGTCCACCTGAACCTGTACGTTTAAAACGTTTTGCTGAAGCGCGATGTGTTTTTTGTTTTGGCATTTCACTTTTCCTCCATTTTTAAAAATTCATTAATTTTTATCTGTTTTGGGCGCCAACTGAATAAACATTGAACGACCATCCATTTTTGCTCTTTGTTCTACTGCAGAAATATCCTTTGTTTCCTCTATCAAACGTTCCAAAACACGCTGCCCAACTTCTTTATGCGTAATCGCACGTCCTTTAAAACGAATAGAAGCTTTTACTTTCTCTCCCTTTTCCAAAAACTTCCGAGCATTACGCATTTTGGTATTGAAATCATTATCATCAATCGTTGGAGACAAACGAATTTCTTTTAAATGAATTATTTTTTGATTTTTACGCGCTTCACGCTGTCTTTTTTGTTGCTCAAAACGGTACTTTCCATAATCCATAATTTTGGCAACAGGGGGCTTTGCATTAGGCGAAACTAACACCAAATCAAGATTGATATCTTCTGCTAACTTTAAAGCTTCTTGTTTTGACTTAATCCCCAACTGTTCACCATCAGCAGCAATCAAACGAACTTCACGTGCACGAATGCTGTCATTTACTATTGCATCTCTTGCTATGATACTTCAACTCCTTTATTATTTAAAAAACGAGCTTATGCCATTGCACAAACCCGTTAATTTCAAAATTCAAAAAAAAATCTTTTTCCTTATCAGCCCATTAACAATATATCAATAGGCGAGAAACGGCTTTGTTCCTGCTTGTTTTATTTAAATTATGCACTTATGCATTTTTCAAGCCATACTTTTTGTTGAAACGATCTACACGACCATCTGCTTGTGTGAACTTTTGTTTTCCAGTATAAAATGGATGTGAATCAGATGATATCTCAACACGTAGCAATGGATAAGTATTTCCATCTTCCCATTCAACCGTTTCTGCAGAGCTTTTCGTTGATCCTGATAAAAATTTAAAACCAGTCGTTGAATCCATAAACACAACTGGATGATAATCTGGGTGAATATCTTGTTTCATGTTTTTAAAATCCCCTTTGTACCACCATCAAAAATATCTCAACATCTTTCAATAGATGGATGTTATAATCGATAAACTATATCTTTATTCAAGCATACAACAAACAGAATCTTACCATGAATTTGTTTAAATTTCAAATTTGACATCAAAAACTGAAAGTTTTATTTAGAATGTGTTAAGAGCCTGTTAACGATCTCTAACAATCTTAGCGTCGACTGCCACAATGATTTTTTTCGTTGCCAAATGAAATATCTTTAAATGTTTGCACAAACTCTTCATTATTTTTGGTTTTGCGTAACATTTGATTAAACTGCTCTGTGCATTCAATCGAATCTGATTTCATTGCATTGCGGAACTTCCATGTTTGATTTAATTGATCTTCTGACATTAGCAGCTCTTCTTTACGTGTCCCTGATTTTTTCAAATCAATTGCTGGAAAAATTCGTCGATCTGAAAGCTCACGTGAAAGTTGCAATTCCATATTTCCGGTTCCTTTAAATTCTTCATAGATTACATCATCCATTCTAGAACCTGTTTCTACTAAAGCCGTAGCTAAAATCGTTAAGCTGCCGCCTTCTTCAACATTACGTGCTGAACCAAAAAACTTCTTCGGCTTATAAAAAGCAGCTGGATCAACTCCTCCAGATAACGTTCTCCCAGAAGGAGGAATCACAAGATTATAAGACCTGGCTAAGCGTGTGATTGAATCCATTAAAATCACAACATTACATTTATCTTCTACCAAACGCCTAGCACGTTCTAAGACTAACTCTGCTACTCTTATATGATGAATTGGCTCCTTATCAAAAGTTGAAGAAACCACATCTCCTTTAATCGAACGCTCCAAATCAGTCACTTCTTCTGGACGCTCATCAATCAATAATACAATTAATTCCACATCTGGATAGTTTTGCGTAATTCCACTAGCAATTTCTTTTAAAATCGTTGTCTTACCAGCTTTAGGTGGTGCTACAATTAAACCACGTTGCCCAAAACCAATTGGCGCAAATAAATCAATCATTCGTGTAGATAAGCGATTTCGTGTTGTTTCAAGATACATTTGCTTTTTGGGATAAAGCGCAGTCAAAGCTGGAAAATGAGAGCGTTCTTTTGCTCCTTCAGGATCTTGACCATTTACCAAATTAACCTGCATTAAACCATAATTTTTCTCTCGCCCTTTTGGTGGACGAACACGTCCAGCAATCTTATCACCCTTACGCAAACCAAAACGCGTAATTTGTGAATTTGAAACATAAACATCTTCATTAGATTGTGAGTAATTAATTGGGCGCAACAAACCAAATGTTTCTGTTCGATTCGTTTCACGATCTCTAGTCGTAATTAAATCTAAAACTCCGTCCATCTCAAAAAAACCAGATTTTTCTGCTTGCGCACGTAAAACAGCTAATGAAAGCTCTTTTTTATTCATCTTTGAATAATTTACAATTTTAAACTTACGCGCATAATTATAAATTTCTTTTAGTGTAATACTCTCTAAATCCGACATTGTTAAATAATCTGCCAAGATGTTACCCTCTCTCCTCAATTTTTACTTTTTCCATACTAATACTATTTGTATCGACCAGTGCAATATCTGCACCTAAATTTGTTAATTTTTCAATAATCCGATCATAACCACGTAGAATAAATTCCACATTATGAATCGTAGTCACACCTTTTGCCATCAAGCCAGCAACAATTAAGCTAGCGCCTGCACGCAAATCACTAGCCACAACTTCTGTTCCTACCAACTCATTAGAAGAAGCCATCACAATACGGTTACCTGCTATTTTAATATTCGCGCCCATACGCTTAAGCTCTGAGATATGCCCAATTCTTCTTTCATAAATCGTATCAATCAACTCTCCCCTACCGTATGCTTTTAACAAAAGCGGAGTGATAGGCTGTTGCAAATCTGTTGCAAAGCCAGGATAAGGATAGGTTTTAACATTAACCATCTTCAAATCACGACCGGGATGCACAGTAATCGAATCTTCACGAATCGTCATTTGAACGCCCATTTCCTCTAATTTTGAAATGTAGCTTTCCAAATGCTCGTAAAGCACATTGTTAACTGTTACGCCCTTACCTACAGCAGCAGCAATCGCAAGATATGTACCTGCTTCAATTCGATCCGGAATAATGAAATGCCTGGTTCCATGCAATTCATTTACACCGTCAATTCTGATCTCATTGGTTCCAACGCCATAAACCTTAGCTCCCATATTATTTAACAGCGTTGCAACATCAATAATTTCAGGTTCACGTGCAGCGTTTTCAATTACCGTCGTCCCTTTAGCTTTCACGGCAGCTAGCATAATGTTAATCGTTGCACCAACCGAAACCATATCCATAAAAACTCGACTTGCTACAAGTCCTGTTGCTTTTGTCCGCAGGCGCATTACATCTTCATCACCAAAAACATCTGCACCTAAGGCTTCAAAACCTTTAATATGCAAATCAATGGGCCTAGGTCCTAAATTACAACCACCAGGAAGACCAACCACTGCTTTACCAAACTTACCAAGTAACGCTCCCATAAAATAATAAGAAGCACGTAAACTATTAATCTTTCCACTTGGCATCGGAATGGACTTAACGCCTCTAGGATCAATCGTTAAAACACCTTTGGCAAAATGAATTTTCGCTCCCATAATTTGCAAAATATTGATCAAAGCATGAACGTCTAAAATATCAGGAACCCCTTCTAAAACAACAGGTTCATCTGCCAAAATACTTGCAGGCATTAAGGCAACAATAGAATTTTTCGCACCACTAACAGTAATCTTGCCTGTTAAAGGACGCTCCCCATGAATTATAATTTTATTCATATTCATTTCACTTTCTATTATTAATTTCAGGGAAAATTACATTTTCGTACACAAGAAGCATTAAATCATTTAAAAAAAATAAGAAGGAAAACTTTTACTCAACAACTACCATACATGATAGCATGCACAAATTATAAATTCAAAAAAGCACGCCAACCGCATGAAAACCTCCTAGAACGTGTTAACTTGTCTCTTTATTGATGAACCCCGTTTATCAAGTTGTAATCAAGTAAGCTCAAAACAAATTGTAAGGAACAGGGCAGGTTTTTTAACGCTAAAGCACAGCTTCTAGGTAATGGAGTTAAAGAAATTTTGTTTTCAAAATTTCTTACAAAGGGCGTAAAATTACCAAAAATTTTGCTATATATGCAGATGCGATTTACCGATTAACAGACTCTAAGATTTTATCTATAACAAAAACAAACGAGCAATATTAAAATAAATAAAAACACTAGTTAAATCACTTAATGTTGAAATAAATGGACCACTAGCCACCGCAGGATCCACTCCCAACTTTTTCATTCCTGTAGGGATAAAACTACCAGCTAAACTGCCAACATTAATTGCTGCAAACATTGAAAAACCAACCGCAAAACCAAACCAAAGATTTTTTTTCCACAATAAAACAATTAAAAAAATGGCACAGCCAACAACCAAACCAGTAATCATTCCTGTAGCCAGCTCAGAAAAAATCATTTGCCAAGAAAAGTTTTTTTCTTTATCTTTTAAAGTTAGGCGGCGAACAGCAACAGCAAGTGACTGCGTCCCTGCATTTCCTGCTGTTCCTGTAATCACCGTTAAAAAAACAGCAAGATAAGCCACTTCTTTTTCCATAATGTTTTCATAATGATTGATTAAAAAAGCTGTTCCTAAGCCCAAAAAAACCAATCCAATCAACCAAGGCAATCTCTTAGAAGCCGCACAAAAAGGATTTTTGGAAACTTCCTCAACATCAACCCCTGCCAAGCCTGAATAATCACTAACAGCCTCATCATCGATAACATCAATAATATCATCAACTGTCACAATTCCTTGCAGACGACCTTTGGCATCAATAACTGGCAGCGCCAAAAAATCATAATCACGAAATCTTTGCGCCACATCCTCTTGATCATCGTCAACATTAACTGAAATAACACGTTCATTCATAATCTCAAAGATCAAAGCTTCTTCATCATTAATGATCAAATCTTTTAAAGTAATGACTCCCCTAAGCTTTTCATCTTGATTTATTACATATACATAATAAATCGTCTCAGCCATTGCGGCCCTGCTTTTTAAAACATGCATCGCAGAACGAACGCTTTGATGACCTATAATTGAAATAAACTCACGCGTCATTATCGCGCCAGCCGTATCATCTTGATAATGCATTAAATCTTGAATAGCACTAGCATCATCTTGATTCATTCGCTTTAAGTAATCTGCAATGATCTCTTGATTGCCTACTTGATGCAATAAATCAGCTGCATTATCTGAATACATATTACTGATCATCGCCACAGCATATTCAGGCGACATTTCTAAAAAATAATCCGCAATATCACTTTTTTCTTCTTCCAAAAGATCAAACATATCTGCTAACTCTACAGGGGACATATAACTATACAAGCGGACTCGCATAGATTTTGGTAGTTTAAGGTAAAATTGTCCCTGCTCATATGCATGTAAAGATAAGAACAATTCACGAAAAGCTTTAAGATTTTCACTTTCCATATCTTCCATCAACTGTTGAAAATGCAATTCTTTTTCTTTCACTTCTTTTTCGTTCATGTTCTCACCTTATTTCTATACCCAAATGTCCACGTCAAACGCATGATTACTATTTTGACCAGTAATAAACGACTCTTTTACCCGATTCCAAAAGTGCAAATGACGATAAGAAACAAAATGAATCCGCTCTTTAGCAATTTTAAAATCCACCGCTTGAACCTTTTTTGAAGCAACCATCTCGCGATCCACCGTAATTGTATAATCATCACTTGGTGCAAGTTGAATTCTTATCCACTCATGCGCCCCAATTACAATCGGTGAACCTAAAGTTCGAAAAAGCCGATTATTTAACGAAGCAATCTCCGTCATTTGAATTGCATTAACACTTGGATGAATCACTGCACCACCAATTGACTTATTGTGGGCCGTTGAACCTGTTGGTGTGGACACAGATAAGCCATCGCCACGAAAACTCTCAAAAAACTCATCGCTAATATAAACATCCCCAACCAATGTTTTGCTAACACGACGAACTGTGGATTCGTTTAACGCTAAAAAATGCTTCAACCCTTCTTCATACTCTACCACAACATCAAGCAAAGGATAAGAAACACTACAAGCACTTTTCTCGTTTAACGTACGCACCAGCTCTTCCATCTCAAACTCACGCCAATCCGTGTAAAACCCTAAATGCCCGATATGAATTCCCACAAATTGTACTTTATCTAACTGTTTTTCATATTTATGAAAAGCTGAAAGCAGCGTACCATCTCCTCCAACTGATAAAACAACATCAGGTTTTTTTTCATCCAAAACAAAAGAAAATCGCAAAAGCAGCTCTTTTAACTTTTTAGCTGCCTTAAACGATTGTTCTTCTTGATTATGAAAAATAGAAACCTTCATTTACCTACTCTCCTTTAATACCATTTAAAATCATCATCAAGCTCTTCGCGATTTTTGCGAATAGGTTCAATTAAACGCTGAGCTTCCTGAATTTCTTCACGGATTTCAGACATTTCTTGGTCTAAAAGATGAGCCGTTTCTGCCGAATGTTTTAAACGCATTTTTAAATCTTCAGGAATGGCTCCTTTATATTTATAATTCAGTGAATGCTCAATCGTTGCCCAAAAATTCATTGCTAAAGTTCTAAGCTGAACCTCTGCTAAAATCTTTTTCTCACCCTGCAAAGTTTGTACAGGATACTCAATTACCAAATGATACGAACGATAACCACTAACTTTTTTATTCGTAATATAATCACGCTCGTAAACAATCTTAAAATCTTGACGTAAACGCAATAAATTTAAAACAGCCTGGATATCTTCAACAAACTGTACCATAATTCGAAGGCCTGCAATATCTTGCATTTCTTTTTCTAAATGCTCCATATTCATCATCCGAGTCTTGGCTTTTTTCAAAATACTCTCAACAGATTTCACTCGAGCTGTAACAAATTCTATTGGCGAAGACATTCCTTGCTTTTGATACTGTTTACGAATCCCACGAAATTTTACTTTTAACTCACTGACTGCTTGAATGTATGGGTCCAGAAATAGCTCCCAATCTGTGCTCACTTTTCTTACCTCCTAAAGAGGTTAACATCACTTACAACTTGAAGATTATAAACAAACTTTTAACCTTGATTTAATTTTAACAGTTTTGTTTTCAAGCCTTCTTCCATATTTTGGAGCTCAACTTCTGCTAAACGCCGTTTTTCTCGTCCTACTTGTTGAATTTTAAGCGTTTCCTCAATAGTTTCCATTAAATCGTTTTGTGTTTTTTGCAATGTTTTTAACTCAACAATCCCACGTTCATTTTCCTGCGCTGTTTCAATGGCTGAAATTTTTAATAATTCAGAATTCTTTGCCAACAATGCATTGGTCGTCTCCGTTACCTGCCTTTGTGCCATTACAGCATCTTTTTGCTTTAATAAAGTTAAAGCGATTACAACTTGATTCTTCCAAAGGGGAATAGCCGTATGAATTGAGGCCTGAATTTTCTCAGCTAAAGCTTGATTAGTATTTTGAATTAAACGAATTTGCGGCGCCTGCTGCAAAGTGATTTGACGCGCTAATTTTAAATCATATGCTCGCTTCTCCAAACGATCGACATATTGATGCAAATCATTAACTATTTGAGAACTCATTTGATCATCACTGCTGTTAGCTTTTTGCACTGCTTCAGGAATGATCTTCTGATTTAACTCTTCTAACTTTAACTCTGCTGCCGCTATATAAACATTTAATGCTTGAAAATAATCTAAGTTTTGTTTGTATAATTCATCAAGCATTTGATTATCTTTTAATAAACTATTTTTTTCATTTTCTAGTTTTAAAGCAACTTTCTCGATATTGGCACCAATTTTTTGATACTTAGCAATTACTTCATAGATGGACTGCCGGACTTTACCAAACATCTTTTTAAAAAAATTAGGATTGCCACCTGATAACTCTGATGGCTTTGCTTCATTTAAGTGAAATATCAACTGATTCAAAGAATCGCCAATCGGTGCGATATCTTGCATAGTTACTTTATTTAAAACACTTTGGGAAAATTCTGTTAACTTTTCCTGTGCTTTTGCGCCAAAATAAATCACTGATTGAAAATCCGATATATCCATTGTTTTTGCGAGCTTTTTTGCTGCTTCTTGATTTTCTAAACTTAACTGTTCATAAGCGGTCTTTGTTATCATTGATTTTTTAATAGCTTGCAACTCTTTCTTTTGCTCATTTGCAAAAGACTGCTCTTTTTCAATATCAAACGAACTGGCTAAAAGATCCTCTAAAACCTGATTCTTTTCCTCTGTCATAACTATATTCCTCGCCCATCAATATCTGCTTGCAAAATACTGTTAATATCATCTGTAGATGGTTGCTCGTAATTTTCTTTTTTCTTAATTTTTGCCTTAGTTAAGTCAATATCAGCATTCATATCTGCTATATCATCTGCTACAAAATCTTTATAATCTTTAACAATTTGCAAAGAAAGTTGTTCAATCACTTTTACCGAGTTTTGCAACGTTTTAATTGCTTCCTTGCTCTTAATCGCATGATTATCAATTGTCAGATATTTAGCCGTTAAATCATTGATAGCATCCAAATGCTCATTTAAAAAATCGCCTGCCATTGATAAGCGCTTAGGATTGCGCACTAATTCTTGAAATAAAGACTTGGCAGCTTTAAGACCTTCAACTCGCATATCAATTGCTTTTAGCTTGGCACTTTTGCGAGCATTGTTCTCCCAAGCTTTAATATCTCTTTGCGCCTTATCCATTGTCGAACGAAAAAGCTCAATCTCAGAATCTGTCATGCCTAAAGATTGATAATGAGAAAATTTATTGTCGAAGGTATTATTGGAGGATATCGTTTTTTTATGTTCTCTTATTTTTATTAAAGTCAAACCAATAAAGCAAAGCACACCTAAATTAAAACTTGAATTAAAATTTATATAAGATGCCCAAGAGATAAGACAGGGAATAACAACAAAATATTTTAGTCTTGTTTTTATACCGAAATATAGCCACAATAAACCCGTCAATAACAAAAAAATCATCATTTTTCTAAAATTACCTATAAAATAAAAATTACTCACCCAACTTAAAAAGAATGCTAAACCAACAATTATTACAAGCGTATATTTTCGCCACCATCTCATATCTATCATCATGCTCATTTCTCCAATCTCGATTTATATTAATATTGTATCATAATTGCTTTTGCCTTCCATTGGACTTAAGAATGATTTTTTATGACCACGACTAGACGCGACTAGATTTGTATTATTTTGTCAGCTCTAACATTTTATTCAGCGCAACTTGGGCCCATTTTGTTGTGTCTGCGGAAACGGTGATTTGATTTTCTACACGTCCTGCTGCTAACTCATCTAAAATCCAAGCTAAATGCGGCAAATCAATGCGATTCATAGTTAAACACGCACATGCCATCGGATTTAGAAAATGAACAAAAACTCCCTTTTCTTTCATAATTTTTTGCAAGCGGCCAACCAAGTTATTATCCGTTCCAATAGCAAGACGATCTTTTGACTTAGCTTCGTAAGTTAATTTGATAAGCTTTGCTGTTGAGCCAAAATCATCAGCTAAATCAACAACATCTTTTCGACATTCAGGGTGAACAATTACCTTGATATCAGGAAAAAGCTTTCGCATGCGTTTAATTTGCAAGGGTGTAAACTGCTGATGCACAGAACAAAAACCTTCCCATAAGATCACTCGAACATCCTGCAAATTGCCCTTATAACTTAAATCTTTCGTTGCTGGATGCCACATTGCCATCTGCTTAAGTGCAACTCCTAGATGATATGCTGTATTTCGCCCTAAATGCTGATCAGGTAAAAAAAGAATCCGTTTTTTTTGCGTAAAAGCCCATGAAACAACCTCTTTAGCATTGCCAGAAGTAACTGTAACGCCGCCATGCCTTCCCACAAAAGCCTTTACTTCTGCAGTTGAATTAATATAAGTCACAGGTAGAATGGTTTCTTTAAACAAAGCCTCAAGCTTATGCCATGCAACTTGAAGTTGGTCAGCACTTGCCATATCAGCCATCGAGCAACCTGCTGTCATATCAGGCAATAACACTTTTTGCTTTTTATCTGTTAACATATCTGCTGTCTCAGCCATAAAATGAACACCACAAAAAACAATCGTTTCTGCTTGTTTATAATTTTGAACCTTTTTGGCCAATTCTAAAGAATCGCCGACTTCATCTGCAAATTCGACAATATCATCTTTTTGATAATGATGAGCCAAAAGAACTAATTTTTTTCCCAGCTTTTCCTTTTGCTTTCGAATGATTTCCTTTAGATCATTATCCTTTGCTTCTTCATACATTGCAGGGATAGTCTGTTTTTCAAATGCCTTTAAATCAAGCACTTTGTCTCCTCCTAAAAAGTTTTTTGGATTTAACCTTAATAACTATATTTTTTCTTACTTGCCATATCCAAAAAACTAATATCAAAAGCTTCAACTGAATGCGTTAACTCTCCCATTGATATAAAATCAACTCCGCAACCTTTAAGCTGATGAATTGTCTCCATTGTAATTTTGCCAGAAGCTTCCATCAAGATCCTTTTTGGCACTATCTTACGCCATTCTTTAATCTCTGCTGGCGTTCGATTATCAAACATAATAACATCAACATTAGCTTCAATTGCTTCTAGCAGCTGCTCTTTTGTTTCAATTTCTACTTCAATCTTAACCATATGCCCCTGAGTATGACGCACTTTTTCAACTGCCTCTTTTAAACCACCAGCATAAGAAAGATGATTATCTTTTAACATCACGCCGTCATATAAACCAAAGCGATGATTTTTGCCGCCGCCAACTTTTACTGCATATTTATCAAATAAACGAAGATACGGCGCCGTCTTACGTGTATCACAAATCTGAATCGTTGGATCATCAAGTCTAGCAATTGTCTTAAACACCTTGGTTGCAATGCCACTCATCCGTTGCATTAAATTCAAGGTTACGCGCTCACCAGTTAGTAAAGTTTGAATCTTCCCCTTAGCACGCCCTATAACATCTCCCTTATAAACATGTTGCCCTTCGGCAACTAACGGCGTAAAAACTGCATCTTTTAGTAATTCATATACCATCGCAGGAATCTTTAAACCACAAATAATGCCATCAGACTTGGCAATAAACTCCCCACTACCTTGTGCATCTTCACTAAAAATACTTGATACCGTTAAATCCTCTGTCCCAAGATCTTCAAGTAAAAATTCTTTTATCTTTTCTTTGGCTAAAAGTTCATTCAAAACAGTATCTTCCTTTACTTGAAATTTAGCTTTTTATCCAAATCGTCAAAAGCATTATGTAAATCCTCTACATGATAAATTTCATACATGTCATATATGTACGAAATCAGATTATTGCTATTAAATAAATCAAAAACTTCTTTTCCACTCATCTTTCGATAAGCAGCATATTGCTCAATAAGCAATAAGAAAAAATTCGTTTCATTTGTTGTTTTAATCATAAGCACCTCTATGCTTGCTCAGCAATATATTCATCGTAAAGAGCTTCAGCACTTAGCCACCAATACTTTGATTGCTCCATCTCTAAAATATGATATGTATGAGAATGGTAAAAACGCTTGATGGCCTCCAATTCTGAAACTTTTTCATTAGCCACAATTAAAGAAATCACATGGTTGGTTAATAAATAAATAAAAGAACGTAATTTTTTTTCACTCATTATTTTCCACCTCTTTATAACTAACAAATGTGAGGAATTCTAAACTTTTTTCCGACTTAAAAACAATTTGATCTTTAAGCACCCAGGTTTTTAAACGTCGAATTGCTTCTTTTTTTAAAAGGATATCTTGCTCATATAATACAAATGTCGGCATAACATTATCATCTGCTACAGGTCCTATGACCATATCATAATCAATTATTTTGCCAAAATCTGTTCGTCGATTTTTTTCTACATAATCAAACCATTCATTAGTAACGCCGCTAAAATCTTTAATATTTAAATCTTGAAACCCTTTAAGATCAAATTCATAACAATTAACTGTAGCAACACCATTACCATTGTTTTTTGCTAATACAGCTTTTGTAAACTTTCGCGCTTGCTCTTCAGAAGTTGTTGTATAAAAGCCACGACCAAAATCTAAACGCGTTTTACTATATTTAAATGGATTAGGTCTTTGAATTTCAATATTACTTCCATGGTAAATTAGCATTCATTACATCTCTTTCTACAAAACATAGTGTGCTCCCAAGCTTTTTTTACGAGCCAAGGCCATTTTGGTAATATCACAAGCTATTTGGCATAGATTATAACATTCAATCTCTTTTTTAGACCAATTTCGAGGAATTTTTTCCACTACACTAAATCGTTCCAACCATACCAAAAAATCCTTCATTTTATTCGTTTTACGAACAATTCCAAGAGCTTCCCAAGCGCGTTTGTGCAATTCTTGCATCGCCGGCAAATTTGGTATAATTTCAATCTCTTCGGTTTCTTCTATGATTTTATCTTGCAAACTAAAATCTTTAACTTTAATGTCCATAGCAATTTGTTTAGCAAATACCAAAATTTCTAATAAAGAATTACTCGCTAATCGATTAGCTCCATGAATGCCACTACAAGCAATCTCGCCTATTGCATATAAATGAGGAATACTCGTTGCTCCTGAAAGGTTTATCTTAATGCCACCCATAAAAAAATGCGCACCTGGCTGAATAGGAATTAAATGATCCTCTTCAATCTTAAAACCATAACTTTTTAAATTTTGATCAATAGTCGGAAAATGCTCTGCAAAGTTTTGAACACCAGCAATATCTAAAAAGACTTTTTGTCCATTTAATGTTTGCTGATAAACTTCTTGACTTACAATATCACGCGCAGCCAAGTTACCAAGAGGATGAACTTCTTCCATAAAATACTCACCCAAATCATTAACTAAACGCGCACCATCGCCACGCACAGCTTCTGATACCAAACCACAACAACGACTATTCACTGAAAGAATCGTTGGATGAAACTGAATAAACTCCAAATCTTTTGCCTGTGCTCCTGCACGCATTGCCAAAGCCAGACCGTCTCCTGCAAGCGTCTTATCATTACTTGTATAAGGAAATAATCCGCCAATCCCACCAGTAGCTATAATAATCTTATCTGCCAAAATTTTTTGCCAGCACTCTTTTTGATCCAAATAAATAAGTCCGCAAGTAAGTCCGCAAGCCTTTTCATCCCGTTTAAGCAAATCTACAACATATGCATCCTCAATAATCTCGACATTTTGCCACTTACCTTGCACAAAAGATGTAATAACACGTCCGGTCTGATCTCCACCACTATGTAAAATTCGCCTTTGAGAATGCGCGCCTTCCATTCCATACAAAAACTTACCACTCTCATCTTGATCAAAACAAAGACCTAAATTAATCAACTCTCGTAAAATTTGTGGTCCCTTTTTAACAACAGCTTCAACTACATCAACATTGTTATGAAAACTTCCTGCTGCTAAAGTATCCTGAATATGCGAAGCAAATGAATCATTTTCTGACATAACTGCTGCAATTCCGCCTTGAGCAAGCATGGAATTGCTCTCATTTATCTTGCCCTTTGTTAAAACCGTCACCATACAATCGTCTTGAAGCAGCAACGCCAGAAAAGATCCTGCTAAACCACTGCCAACAATTACCACTCTTTTTTTCATTATACTTAATTTCGTCTCCGCATTTATCACTTTATATAAGTTTATCATTATTTTTTAGATTGTGCTTGAAGTTTATGTTAATCTCCAACTAAGAGCGTGTTAACGATCTCCATAATTGTGCCTTTTTTGGCAATTTTTTGCCTTTCTTCGTCAAAAGACCTGTCGGGTTCCTTACGATTTGTTCAAGTTTTACTTGATTACAAATCGTTGGAACGGTAGCCTCGATTTAGCACCACTAAACCTGCATTTACGGTGACAAGAAAACTTCGTTTTCTTTTATCCGTTGCCTAAAAGCTGTGCTTTTAGCCTAGAAATGCATAAAAATTTCTCAAAAAAACCTGTCGGGTTATTACAAGTTGTTTCAAGCTTTGCTTGATTACAACTTGTATAACGGGATTCATCAATAGAGAGATCGTTAACAAGCTCTTAGAAAGTAGGTACTTTATGACTTCAGCTTATATTCACATCCCATTTTGTAAGCATATCTGTTATTATTGCGATTTCAATAAAGTTTTTTTAGAAGACCAACCAGTAGAGAGTTACATTGATCTTCTTTTGCGTGAGATAGAGCTGACAATGAAATCATCCAAAACTCAAACTATCGAAACGATATATATTGGCGGCGGAACGCCAACTTCTTTAAGTGCAAAACAACTTGAGAGACTATTGAAAGGGATAAGGAATTTATTGACCTTTGTTGAAGGTAATGAGTTTACAATCGAAGCCAATCCTGGAGATCTAACCGCCAAAAAACTTTCAATCATAAAAGAATATGGCATCAATCGTATATCTTTAGGTGTTCAGACTTTTGATGATGAACTTTTGCGCAAAATTGGTAGACGACATACTGCTAAAGATGTGGTACAAACACTTGACATCTTGCAAAGTAAAGACTTTAAAAATATTTCGCTTGATTTGATTTATGCTTTGCCAGATCAAACAATAAAGAGTTTAAAAGAAACGTTAAAAATAGCTCTAACATTTGCCTTGCCACATTATTCGCTTTATTCGCTTATATTAGAGGATCATACGATTTTTATGAACCAGGTAAAAGCTGATAAACTTAAACTTCCAAATGAGGATTTCGCCGCAGATATGTTTAAGGTAGCAATGGATTATATGCGTAAATCTGGATTAAAGCAGTATGAAATTGCTAATTTTGCAACTTTCGGTTTTGAAAGCAAGCATAATCTGAAATATTGGAATAATGAACATTACTACGGTTTTGGAGCTGGTGCAGCTGGTTATATTGACAATCTTCGTTATAAAAATCATGGACCAATTCAACATTACTTAGCTTCACTTAAAAGATTTAAATTACCTCTTGTAGAGCGTAAAAAATTAAGCTTGCAAAATCAGATAGAAGAGGAGATGTTTTTAGGTTTACGTAAAATGTGCGGCGTCTCAAAACAACACTTTTTAGAAAAATTTGGTATTTCTTTTGAAAAAATTTACGGCAAAGTTAGTAGACAGTTGGTTGAGCAAGGTTTGCTTTGTGATAACGGTGAAAATATAGCATTAAGCAAACAGGGGGTATTGATTGGCAATATCGTTTTTGAAAAATTTTTACTGGATTTTTAAAAAATCATCCTTTGGCCCAATTGTTTCTATTAACAAATGCTTTCATAATAAGAGTATAGTTAAGTCAAAAAGCTGTTAACTGGAGGAGTTATTTATGATAAAGCAAAAGGAAAGAATTTTGGAATTAGTTTCTAAAGGTATTATTTCAGTAGAGGAAGGAATTCGCTTACTAGAAAAACTTGGTGAAACAGCAGAAAGTGCCAAAGCAAAAGTAACAGAGCAAACTCAAGAAGATGATAAAAGTAGTGCAACACAAGAGAATTCAGCCAATAAAACGGATTTAGGCGGCGCTTTTTCGCAAATGGGTGACGCCTTTAAGCAATTAGGAGCACAGTTTAAACCACTAGCAAATCAAGTAGGTGATTCCTTAAAGTCAGCATTGCATTCAGCAAAGAATAGTGTAGATATGAAGGAAGTAAGGATCAAAGTCCCAACCCTTAATTCGCAGTCATTTGAAACTTCATATACTTTTGTCGAAAATGCGGCAACGATTGTTGATATTGAAAATTTTAATGGACATACCAAAATTATTAGATCAGAAAATGAAACGGTTGTTTTAGATGTTGATGGCAAAATTTACGGAGAAAAAATTGCAGATCCCAAAGAATTCTTTGAACAAAACGCGGTTATTGATGTAACAGATGAAAAAATTTCTATCAAAGCTCCTAATTTACGAATCAGAACGAATTTCACTTTATCACTTCCTGAAAGGATATATGATTATGTTTCCGTAGCAACTGTAAATGGAGATATCAAAATTCAGCCTTTGCAAGCTGTGGATGTAATTCTTAATACAAAAAATGGTCGAGTTGATGTTGATAATTATCAGCTGACAATGCTTGAAGTTAATGATCTAAATGGAAATATTGCAGTTGGTGATGGTGAAATGCAAGATTCTGTTATTAAAACTACCAACGGCACGGTTTCTTTTGAAGGTATTACAAAATCTTTGTCTGTAAGTATAACGAATGGAGATGCAAAGCTCACACTTGCAAATGAAAAAATTGAAAAAATTATTGTAAATAATGTTAATGGAAGTATTAAGTTGGCTGTACCAAGGACGTTAGGTATTTCCGGAGATATGAAAACAACTTTTGGTGAGATAAAAACGCGCATTCAAAATATGGAAGTGTTGAAGCAGCCAACAAGAAAAGTCTTGAAGTTTAAACGTGATGGCGAAAAGAAGGTTAGTGTGATTGCCAAAACAACAACAGGTAGTATTTATTTAAAAGATGTTGATAAAAAATAAAAAAAGGTGTTGAAAATTATGAATAGAAAAAAGAGATTAACAAAATCTAGTACGGATGCCGTTCTTTCAGGAACGTTAGGAGGAATTGCTGAATATTTAGGTATTGACTCGACTATCGTGCGAGTGATTTATGTATTATTGTTGGTTTTTGGTCTTGGATCCCCTATTTTGCTGTATATTGTTTTAGCTTTGATAATTCCACGTGGAGATAGTAAACGCTCGTATGGACGTTATTCACAAACAGATCAGACAAAGCAAAGACGCAAAGATGTAACTAATTCTGCTGATGATGATCACTGGGATGACTTTTAAAAACGTGTTAATGCTCTTTTTATGATTATGAAGAAAGATTTGTGGTAAGGAAACTTGCGGCAAGTCTTTTTTACCATGATATAATATTCTTCGTTAACAGGCTCTAAGAAGTGCAAATAAAGGAGTTATTTTATGAAAATTGCAGTTGATGCGATGGGCGGCGATCATGCACCGCAAGCAATTGTTGAAGGCGTGATGCATGCACAGGAAAAATTTCCTGATCTCCATTTTCAACTTTATGGTAAAGAAGATGATATTCGTAAATATGTCAAAAATAAAAGCAATATTACAATTATTCACACGGATGAGAAAATTAATGCAAATGATGAGCCGGTCAAGTCCATTCGAATCAAAAAGCAAGCATCGATGGTGTTGGCTGCCAAAGCTGTAAAAGAAGGCCAGGCTGATGCAATGTTTTCAGCAGGGAACACTGGAGCAATACTAGCAGCGGGGATTTTTATTGTTGGTCGAATTAAGCAAATTGCTCGTCCAGCATTAATGTCCACCCTACCTTCAATGACAGAAATAAACAATGATTTTGATATGTTAGATCTTGGAGCCAATGCTGAAAATGAACCTCAACATCTTGTACAGTATGCAGTTATGGGTTCCTTTTATGCCAAAAGCGTTCGTGGAATTAAAAATCCACGGATTGCTTTGTTAAATAACGGAACAGAGGAAAGCAAAGGTTCGATGATGACAAAAAAGACCTTTGAATTGCTAAATCAAGTGGAAGAGGTTCATTTTATTGGTAATGTCGAAGCTCGTGATATTTTAAATGGGGTAGCTGATGTGGTAGTAACAGATGGCTTTACCGGTAACGCTGTATTAAAGTCAATTGAAGGAACAGCTATGGCTATGATGAATCTTGTTAAAGAAGCTATTATTTTACAAGGCGTTAAAGGAAAATTAGGTGCATTGTTGTTAAAAGATGGACTAAAAAATATGAAAACAAAAATGGATTATTCAAATGCTGGTGGCGCTGTGTTGTTCGGTTTAAAAGCACCGATTATTAAAACACATGGGTCAACTGGTCCAAAAGCTGTCGCAAAAACCATTGAACAAATTCATGCAATGCTTCAAACAAATGTTATCGGGCAATTGGTTGAATATTACAGTCGCTAAATTTTCAAACTGATAATTTTTTTCAACTTCTTCCATCATGTTATACCCCGAGTTTAACAGCTCCACATGAGAACAAATTTTCTAAAGCTAGGCTTTAAACCCGCACTAGAAAAGGAAAAATTCTCTTGCCTAATCTGCGAAAATGCAGTACAATGTTTAAGTAGAATACGTAGAATAAAAGGTGAACTCCATGCACATAGCGAAAGTCAGTAATCACGGCATCCCCT
>JAIRWP010000004.1 GCA_031268845.1 Lactobacillales bacterium
ATTTGTAATCAAGTAAAACTTGAACAAATCGTAAGAAACCCGACAGGTTTTTTGACAAAAAAGTGTCAAAAATTAATCAAAATTGCGCAATTCTGGAGATCGTTAACAAGTTCTAAGAATCGTTAACAGGTTCTTAGAGTTTAAGGGAATTGATTTATATATGTTTTGAAAGATCGTTAGCAGATTTTGAGAGCTTTAAATTTATCTTTTTATACTTTATAATTTTGTTTGTCGGCATTTTTAGATTTTTTGCTCAGTGCAGCGATGCATTTTAGTAATTATTTTGAAAGGAAAATTTATAGAATGGAAGAAACAATCAGTTTGCAAGAGATGTTTGAAATTGTCAAAAAGAGAGCTAGTTTAATTTTATTTACGACAGTTATTGGTCTTGTGATTTCAGTAATTGCTACTTTTTTATTTATTACGCCTAAGTATGAAAGTCAGACTTCTTTAATGGTAAGATCCACAAGTGCATCTACAAGTAGCATCACCAATAATATTGCGATGGTTAATACCTATAAAGAGTTGGTTAAATCAGATGCTGTTTTGAATGGCGCTGTAAAGAGTTTAAGTAATGAAAAAGGGTTAAACTTTACATCAGGTCAGCTGCAAGGAACAATTGATATTAATCAACCGCAAAATTCACAATTATTTTATCTGAAAGTTACCACAACCAACGCTAGTGAAGCTGCTTTGATTGCTAATGCAGTGGCAAAAAGCTTTGCAAAAGAAGCAACTAAGACAATTCCAGAAAATAAATTAGAAATTGTTAGTTCAGCAACAGCTAGCTATACGCCAGTCTCACCAAATAAAAAGATGAATTTAGCAATTGGTATACTTGTTGGTTTAATGTTAGGTGTAGGTATTGCCTTTATGCTTGATTTTATGGATCAATCAATTCGCAATCGCCAGTTTGTTGAATCGTTTGATATTCCTATTTTGGGAGAAGTTTCTGAAATACGTAAAGCTGATTTACAAAAAATATTATCAATGAAGCAAGAAGATATTAAGATGCAATCACTAGAAAAAAGTACGTCAAGCAGACGAACACGAGAAAGAGTGTAGGAGGAAAAAAGATGTTTGGTTTGAATACTAAAAAACATGATGTTGCTTTAATTCCGCTTGTAACACTTTTTGATGGTAAATCAACAATTGCTGAGCAATTTCGAATGCTTAGATCAAGTATTCATTTTGCAGAGGTTGATCAAAAAATAAAAACTTTAGCTGTGACTAGTTCATCAATGTCTGAAGGAAAGAGTATGTGTGCAAGTAATTTAGCAGTTGTTTTTGCTCAAGCAGAATCAAAAGTGTTATTAGTCGATGCTGATTTTAGAAGACCAACACTTCATTTAACATGGTCAGTGTCTAATGCAAAAGGCTTATCAGATCTTTTACTTCATCGAGAGAATACTTTATCTGATTATGTAAAACAATCAGGTGTTGCTAATTTAGATTTATTAACAAGTGGTTCTAAGCCTCCGAATCCTTCTGAGCTATTTGAAACGCAAAGGATGAAAGAAATTCTGGAAGAGACTGCATCTCAATATGATTTGGTAATTTTTGATACTCCTCCGCTTACAATGGTGACGGATAGTCAAATTTTATCAAGTAGAGTAGATGGCACTATTTTAGTAACGCGCGAAAGAAAAACAAAGAATCAGGACTTAAAGCAAGCTATTGAATTGCTTAAACAAGCAGATGCAAAAATTTTAGGAATCATTTATAATGGCAAAAAAACTTTAGGGAAAAACTACTCTTATACTTCATAGATTTGGTTGATATTTTGCTACCCCATGCTATGAATTAATAACACGGAGTGATTAGGTGATAAGATGAGGTGGTTTTTTTGATAGATCTACATTGTCATATCATTCCTCAAGTGGATGATGGTGCAAATTCATTGAAAGAAAGTGTTAAAATGGCTGAAAAAGCCGTAAAGGATGGGATTTCACATATCCTTTGTACACCTCATCACAATCATCACTTTAATAACCCTAAAGACAAAGTAATAGAGTTAGTTAAAAACTTGCAACAAGAGTTGGATGATCGTGCTATCCCTCTTTATTTATTTGAAGGGCAAGAGGTTAGAATTTATCGTTTTTTACTGGATGAAATAAAAAACGATAAAATTTTATTTGCAGATGTTACAGATCGACATCTAATGTTGGAGTTTCCCACTTCAGAAGTTCCTGCGTATGCGGAAGACATGCTGATTCAGATGATTGAACAAGAGGGGATAAAACCTGTGATTGTTCATCCTGAGCGTTATAATTGGGTGCATCATAATCAAAATGTTTTACAGCATTTTTTAAATCTGGGATGTTTAGCGCAATTAACCGCTCCTTCATTGGTTGGAAGTTATGGGATAAAAATTAAACATTTTGCTCATCAACTTATTCAGGATAACTTAGTGCATATGATTGCAAGTGATGCTCATGGTTTAAAGACACGTAATTTTTATTTGAAAGAAGCGTTTGACATTGTTCGGAAAAAATACGGACAAGAAAAGGTCGATTATTTTCAAAATGTAGCGCGTGCTGTAATTAATGGAGATGATGTGATTTAGAGATCGTTAACAAGCTCTTAGGGCAATTTGCAACTAATCATCTTGCATGATATGCTAAGCAAGGTTTTTAATCTGTACCGAAGACCGTAGGTGGTGTTTACCTTAATTTCCTACCGAGGGCAACTTTTCATTGATTAATGATAGGACCCCTCTATGTTTTTGGTGACATAGAGTTTTTTATTTTAATGAAAAAGATGGAGGTGAAATTATAATGAGTGAAAAAACAATCGCAAAGAAAGCTGCTTTAGTGGATGAAGTGATTGAAAAGTTTAACAATGCAGTCTCGGCTGTAGTTGTTGATTATTGTGGACTTACTGTAGAAAAAGTTACAGCATTAAGAAAACAATTGCGGGAGACTGGTGTAGAGATGAAGGTTATTAAAAATTCAATTCTTACTCGCGCAGCTGATAAAGTTGGTTTAGAAGGATTAAAAGATATCTTTAAAGGACCAACGGCTATCGCCTTTTCAAGTAAAGACGTGGTTGCGCCAGCAAAAATCATGGCTGATTTTGCCAAAGAAGCGGAAAGTTTAGAAATTAAAGGCGGCGTTATCGAAGGTAAAGCTGCTGATGTAGCTGAGATCATGGCTTTAGCAAAACTGCCAAATCGTAAAGATTTGCTTTCAATGTTGTTATCTGTCTTGCAAGCACCAGTTCGTAATGTAGCATATGCATTAAATGCAGTAGCCGAAGCAAAAGAAGGCGTAGCTTAAAAATTATCTTATGCATAGTAAAAAAATAATTGGAGGATTGAAAAATGGCCTTAAATATTGAAGATATGATTGCTGAAATCGAAAAAGCAACAATTTTAGAGTTAAACGAATTAGTTAAAGCAATTGAAGAAAAATTTGGTGTATCAGCGGCAGCACCAGTTGCGGTTGCAGCTACAGGAGATGCTGGTGAGGATGCTGAGCAAACTGAATTTACAGTTGAATTAACAACTATTGGTGATGGAAAAATTAAGGTGATCAAAGCCGTTCGTGAAGCAACAGGCCTTGGCCTTAAAGAAGCAAAAGAATTAGTTGATGGAGCTCCTTTGGCTATTAAAGAAAATATTCCTAAAGAAGAAGCAGAAGCTTTAAAAGCATCTTTAGAAGAAGTTGGAGCAACCGTAACACTTAAGTAAAGTAATGGCATGTAGTTTATTAGCTTTGTAGCATGCAAAAAAGTTATACGTTGATGAAAGGAAGTTTTTGCATGTTGCAAAGTTTAATGGATGTAGTAGAAGAATTATTAACGAAAACTTTATTTAAAAAATCTTTTTTAATAGCGATATTAGTGATTTTCGTTTACGTTTTTTGGAAAAAAAGAAAAAATTCTATCCTTTTATTAAAATATTTCATTCCCATTGTTTTTTGGTGTGTTTTCATCTCTACCTCTCTTAGTCTAGTGGGCTTTCCACCTTTATCAGAGCTAAAAAGATACTCAAAAATCGGCGTAGGCCTTTTTCATCCAGATATTTCACTTCTTCATGGAATTATAAAAGATGATATTTTAAATATAATCTTTTTTGTGCCTTTAGGATTTTTGCTGCCGTTATTTTGGCAAAGTTATAGAGATCTCAAAAAAACGGCGATATTTGGTTTTTGCTTTTCGTTGTTTTTAGAAATTTCTCAGTTATTTAATCTTTATCGATGGTCAGAAGTAAATGATATTATCATGAACACATTAGGTGGATTGATTGGATGGTATTGTTTTTCTTGGTTGAATAAAAAAGCAAAAATAATTGATCATTTTCTTGTTGTAAAAAATAAAAAACTCAGTGAGCCAATTATTTGGACATTGATTTGCGTTGTACTGAGTTTTTTATTAGATGTACCATTGTTTTAAATGTTTTATAATAATACGTTGCTCGGATGTATTTAGTAGCACTTATTTAGAATTTATGAGCAGCAATTTCATCAGCTAATTGTGTAGCGTTGTCTGATACGCCAAACGTATGAAAGAATTATGAGAAAAAATGAGAGTAAGAGAAATCTTTTAAGCGAATATTTGATAAAAAAATCGTTCAAAAAATTTAAATCACTTAAAATCGTTCTCTGTGAACCAAAAATTTATTCATGCGTTTGGCGTGCCTTCTTTATGACATTACCCAAAAAATAACTTTAAAAAGAACAAAGCAGTTGCAGTACCCCCGCCCGCCACATTTTCCAAGTCGTCCAGATTAAGCTCCTCTCCTGATGAATGTAACTTAGGTAAAACAAAAATTTTTGTATCACTTGAATTTTTTTCTGTTTCTCCTAAATCTTTTTCCACAAATTTAATTTTAAGATCTTCTGGAAGTTTTTTGCCAGTTAATTTTTCAATTGCCGGTTTTGGATCTTTTAACAATGCTTGACGAAACTCTACGTCTGTTGTTATCTTTTTTTGCCATACTTCTTCTTGCATTTCCATACTATATTCCACTCCTTTGTTTTATAACTTTTTTCCTCTAGCTTATGAAGGATATCACGATTAAAAATAATTTTCAAATGATTGGTATTATTTATTTTAAAAAATGCGTATTTGTCTTTTTAAAATTTAATGATTTAATAAACTTAGCAGGAGGAGAAAAAATTGAATGGAATTTTAGCGCTTTGGAAAGAGAAGGGTATTACTAGTCATGATTGTGTTTTTCGTTTGCGAAAGATTTTGCGAACAAAAAAGATTGGTCATGGAGGAACGCTTGATCCTGATGTGGAAGGTGTTTTACCGATTTGTATTGGTCAAGGAACCAAAGTTGTTGAGTATTTAGTAGGTGCAGGCAAAACTTATGAAGGGGAAGTGACGTTTGGTTTTACCACTACAACTGAAGACGCAAGTGGCGCGATTGTAGCTGAAAGCCGTTTGCTGCGTCCTGTAACAAATCAAGAAATTGATCAAGCGATGCAGTTATTTATTGGTGAAATAACACAAATTCCGCCGATGTACTCAGCAGTCAAAGTAAACGGTAAACGTTTATATGAATATGCACGTGCAAATCAAAGTGTTAAGCGCCCTATGCGCAAAGTTCAGATTTTTTCTTTTGAGCGAATTTCTGATCCAGTGTTTGATAAACAAAAAGGAATACAATCTTTTAAGTTTCGGGTAGAGTGTGGTAAAGGCGTCTATATTAGGACGCTTGCAGTCGATTTGGGCAAAAAGTTAGGATATGCAGCGCATATGTCAGCACTAACTAGAACGAAAGCAGCAGGGTTAAATTACTATGAAGCGCATACTTTAAGTGAAATTGCAGAAGCCATGGCAAACGGAACTTTAAGTAAATTTTTGTTTCCCATTGAGGTTGGTGTGGCGGCTTTTCCTCGAATTGATTTAACAGCTGCTTTATATCAAAAGGTGAAAAATGGCGCGCGTTTAACTTATGAGCAGATAGGTTTAATAACAAGCCCCACCTCTTTATTAGCTTTGTTTTATCAGGAAAAGGTTGTGGCTTTGTATCAAGATTATCCTGGAAAAAAAGGGATGATTAAGCCAAGGAAAGTAGTAGACCCCCTCAGAAACTTAGATGTATAAGAATTTCGTTTTCTTTTTC
Organism: Lactobacillales bacterium; assembly: GCA_031268845.1. Taxonomy (GTDB): domain Bacteria; phylum Bacillota; class Bacilli; order Lactobacillales; family Streptococcaceae; genus JAIRLR01. The sequence goes on from JAIRWP010000004.1 coordinate 6,077, forward strand.
CCTGATACGTCGTCAAAAAGCTTCGAAATAGCACCACTATTTTTGCGTTTTTTTCCTTGTTTCAGGAAAAAATCGAAACGAATTCTCTTTATACCCTAATTTTCGAGGGAGTCTAATAAATCAAGGAGAATAAGCTATATGCAAGAAATTCATTTGCATCATCCATATTTACCAGAGCAAATCCCTAAAAAAGAAGAGGTAGTGCTGGTGTTAGGTTATTTTGATGGCGTTCATTGTGCTCATCAGCAAGTGATTAGACAAGGACGAGAAATTGCAAATTGTAAAGGTTTAAAATTAGCCTTAATGACCTTTGATAAGCAACCTTTGCTGGTGTTTAAAAAATTTCATGCTAGGCTGTTAACAAGTTTGACTCCACCAGATTTAAAGCGCGATTGGATGGCAAATTTGGGGGTAGATTATTATTATGTTGTAGAATTTACTTCATCATTTGCTTTATTGTCTCCACAAAAATTTGTTGATCAATACATGGTGGGGTTAAATGCTAAAGTTGTTGTGGCGGGTTTTGATTATACTTATGGACTAAAAGATGTTGCAAATCTGTTGCATCTACCTAAGTATGCTAAAGGCCGCTTTGCAATTGAAACAGTGCCTGAATTTAAAGTGCAAGATAGGAAAGTTAGTTCTACTTGGATTCGTGAATTGCTTAGTAAAGGAGATATAAAGCAGGCCAATCAGTTGCTTGGGTTTACTTACATAACAGAAGGAATAATTGTGCGTGGAGATGGTAGAGGACGAACTTTAGGCTTTCCAACAGCCAATGTTGAAGTAAGTGAAAGTGTATATCTGCCAGGTGTTGGTGTGTATATAAATGATATTGAAGTAGCAGGTAAAAAATATCGTGCGATGGGTTCAGTTGGGCGTAATGAAACTTTTGGTAAAGGGCGACGTTTAACAGTTGAGCTTAATATTTTTGTTTTTAATCAGCAAATTTATGGTGAAAAGGTCAAAATTTACTGGCTACAATATTTACGTGCGCAAAAAAAATTTGCAAGTGTGAAAGATTTGGTGCAGCAATTAAGTAAAGATAAGGATTTGGCAGATAGACTTAATGCCTCTTTATAAAAACTTCAAGCTACTTGTTACAGTAGCTTGAAGCTTAACAAAATAGTTATCTTTTATGAAGGACGGACGGCAGGTCGACCATCTCTAAATTGAATTAATATTCTACCTGAATTCCTAGGATGTGGTTGATGGGCAGCAATGCCTATTTTGCCTAAATACGCTAACGCAGCTTCTTTAACTGATGAAAACCCTCTAGTTCGCGAATGTCTTCCTTGACCAGTTACTAAAGTAAGTTCACCAGTAAAATTTACTTCTACAAGTCGATCAAAAACGGTATTTATAAAAGTTGCAGCATATTCAACTGGTTCAACTGACGCTCCGCCTGTATGCATATCCATTGTTATATATTTTAAATTTCTTCCACCATTATATCGGTGGGTTATACCTTGCCAATTTGCAAATTGATCATTAACAAATTTAGCGGGATTAAACACTATCCTTGCTGGCCGACGTCTTGGAGTTGGAACAGGAGGTGTGGTTCTTTGAGGAAGTTCAGAAGTTGGTGCAACTGGCTCTGACACATCCTCCTCTTCTTCAAAAGGTATCTCTGGAATAACTTCTTCAGAAGCAGAAGGCATTCCTGAGCCAACTGGATGAACCGACTCATCTAGTGTTTGTCCTTCTCGTTGATCATCTGCTCTATCTTCAGACTCTGATAATGGTTCAGAAGATGGATCTGATTCTTCTTCTGCTTGTCCTGTAAATAAGTAATTTTCGACCAATGCAAAAGCTTTTGAATCAAAATTTGATTTTGCAAAATCAAATGCAGCATTGGTTAAGCTCATTTTTTCTTTATAAACATCAAGTAATAATTTAACTATTTCAATATTTTTTGTTTTGATAGCAATCATAAATTCTATAGAACTTCCCATATAGTATTGGAATTGGTATCTTCCACTATGCAATAAGCGTTGAAAAACTTCCATATTGTTTTTTTCAATTGCCAATGGCCCAGCTGTTGCACATTCGGCACAAATGTTTGCAATATTGAAATTGCAGTTTCGCTTTATTAGATCAAGAGCAATTTGAGTTCTGTTAAAATTAATAGCAAAACTAAGAGGAATATCATAAGTAGAGGTTTGCCAATTAATATCTGCCCCATAATCGGCCAATAGCTTATAAATCTCATAATTGCCTTGCTCAATAGCCATTGTAAGAGGGTTATGTTTTCCATCGTTTTTAGGTTTATTAACATCTAATTGTTTGCCACATCTAATTAATTTTTCAACAATAGTAGTAATGTTTGATTTAACAGCATGCATAAGAGGAGTAAGACCCTCTCTTATATCTTTTTTGTCGATATCAACATCAGGATGCTCAATGAGTAATTCTGCTGTTTTTCGCTTTCCAAGATAAATCGCATGTTGCAAAGCATTAGCTCCATTACTAAATAGATCATTATTAATGTCGATAACACCAAATGTAAGAATTTTTTGTACTTCTTGTGGATTATCAGCTTTAGTCGCTTGTTCTAATCGCTTTAAAAGCTCTTCTTTTGTCGGTACAATTTCAATAGGAGCTAATTGACCTGTTGCGTAGGAATAAACATCACTTGTTGTTGATCTAATTTTTTTCGATTCAACATCAATGAAAAAAGTTGCATTTGTAGAAAATTTTCCTTTTTTTACCGTAACATTGAAAAAACTTGCAAAAAAAGCGTCATACTGTTTAGGCGTCATTGTTTGAAACGGATTTGGAACCATTAATTTTGTTAATTCACTTACAGGAGTAACTTTTTTAAAATCGTATCTTACAGGATCTGCATGTACCTGATTTGCTAGATTTAAGCTTAAAAAAGCAAAAGCGATCGCTAATAATATTTTGTATTTTTTCTTTATCATTATTAAATTTCCCCCAAATTTTTAAATATTTTATGTTAACACTTACTAGTATATAACGTTTTTTTATCTAAAAATTAAATGTAGAAAATATTTCCATTTTTACACCTTTTTTCTAATAAATTAGAAGATTTTCTACCTTGTTTGGGAAGAATTTTATACATAAATACAAAATAAATTTCATACCAAAATTGCCTTGTGGTATGTTTCTTAGTAAAATGTGAAAGAGTAAGAGTGGAAACGAGGAGATGAATTCATTGTTTGATAAAATTGATCAATTAGCGGTAAATACAATTCGGACTTTATCAATAGATATGGTGCAAAATGCAAATTCAGGGCATCCGGGTTTGCCGATGGGAGCAGCACCGGCGGTTTACGCTTTATGGTCACGTCATTTAAAAATCAATCCAGCAACGGGAAGAAATTGGAATAATCGCGATCGCTTCGTTCTTTCAGCCGGGCATGGTTCGGCGATGCTTTATAGCTTGCTTCATTTAGCAGGTTTTAAGGTATCAATTGATGATTTAAAACAGTTTAGGCAATGGAATTCAAAAACGCCAGGACATCCAGAAGTTGATCATACTGATGGAGTGGAGGCAACAACAGGTCCTCTAGGTCAAGGGATGGCAATGGCTGTAGGAATGGCAATGGCCGAAGCACATTTAGCAGCAACATATAATAAACCGGACTTTGCAATTATGGATCACTATACGTATGCCTTGGTTGGTGATGGTGATTTAATGGAGGGTATTTCACAAGAAGCAGCGTCTTTGGCTGGACATTTGAAACTTGGCAAATTGATTGTTTTGTATGATTCAAATGATATCTCTTTAGATGGTCCAACATCTAAGTCATTTACAGAAGATGTTGGTGCGCGCTTTGAAGCTTATGGTTGGCAGCATATTTTGGTTAAAGATGGCAATGACTTAAAAGCGATTTCAAAAGCGATTGATTTGGCAAAGGAAACACTTGATAGACCTACTTTAATCGAAGTTAAAACAATTATAGGTTTTGGAGCTTCTAAGCAAGGAACGTCTAGTGTGCATGGCGCACCCCTAGGAAAAGATGGTATGATAGAAGCAAAGAGAGTTTACGGTTGGGAATATCCTGAATTTACGGTTCCTAAAGAAGTGACAGCTCGCTTTAAGGAGCGAATTATTGATAAAGGCGCAGGTGAAGAAACAGCATGGCGCGCTTTATTTGCAGAATATAAAAAAGCTTATCCTAAGTTAGCTAAACAGTATGCAAAAGCTTTTGCAAAGGAGTTGTCAGATAATTGGCAAGATAAACTTCCAAGTTATAAAGTGGGAGTGTCTGCTGCTAGTCGTGTAACTTCAAAAGAAATAATTCAAGTGCTTTCAAAAAATTTACCTAATTTCTGGGGTGGTTCTGCTGATCTTTCAGCGTCAAATAATACAATGGTGGCAGCACAGACAGATTTTGAGCCAGATAATTATAAAGGACGCAATATTTGGTTTGGTGTGCGTGAGTTTGCAATGGGCGCAGCAATGAATGGAATTGCTTTACATGGGGGAACACTAGTTTATGGTGGGACATTTTTTGTATTTTCAAATTATTTATTGCCAGCAATTCGCCTAGCGGCGATGCAAAAATTACCCGTAACTTATGTGTTAACGCATGACTCGGTAGCGGTGGGTGAAGATGGTCCAACACATGAGCCGATTGAACAATTAGCAAGTTTGCGTTCAATGCCCAATTTATGCGTGATTCGCCCAGCTGATGGAAATGAAGTTGTGGCTGCTTGGGAATTAGCGGTTAAATCTAAAACAAAACCAACAGCACTGATTTTAAGTAGACAAAATTTGCCCGTACTTAAAGGAACAAAAGAAAAAGCCAAAAAGTTTGTCGCCAAAGGTGCTTATGTAATTTCGCCTGCCCAAGGTGAAGTTCCAGCTGGAATTTTGCTTGCAGCAGGCTCAGAAGTGAATTTAGCTATTTTGGCGCAGGCTGCTTTAAGAAAACGAGGGCAAGATGTATCTGTTATTTCGATGCCAAGTATGGATTTATTTAACGTACAGTCTGATGAATACAAAGATTCTGTTTTACCGAAAGAAGTTCGCAAGCGAGTGGCGATTGAAGCAGGTGCAAGTTTTGGCTGGGAAAGATATATTGGTTTAGATGGCGCAAGTGTGACTTTAGATCATTTTGGAGCCAGTGCACCAGGTGAGATTATTTTTGAAAAATTTGGTTTTACTGTTGAAAATATCGTACAAACATTTGAACAGGTTCTAAATTAAAAAAGGAGATTTATTAAACGATGATTTTTAAAGTATATTATCAAGAGGACAAAATTCGTAATCCAAGACGTGAAAAAACAAAATCTCTTTATATAAAAGCGGGTTCAAAAGTGGATGTTATCAAGCGGGTAGAGAAAAATACACCATATAACATTGAATATATTATAGTTTTAGAAGGAAAACATTTGAATTATGAAAAACAATATGCAGATTTTAAATTGGTGGAGTATTAAAAGATGAGGTTAAATATAAAAAATAATGAAGCAGCTGTTTTTGCTTTGGGTGGATTAGGTGAAATTGGAAAAAATATGTATGGGATCCAGTTTCAAGATGAGATTCTTCTGGTTGACTCCGGGATTAAATTTCCAGAGGATGATTTATTAGGAATTGATTATGTTATTCCTGATTACAGCTATATTGTCAAAAATGTAAGCAAAGTCAAAGGTTTGATAATTACACATGGGCATGAAGATCATATAGGTGGTGTGCCCTTTTTATTAAAACAGGCCAATATTCCTATTTATGCGGGAGCTTTTTCGCTAGCTTTGATTAAAGACAAGTTAGATGAGCATGGTTTATTGCGTGATGCGAAGTTAAATGAAATTAATGCTAACAGCGTTTTGCGTTTTAATAAAACTTCTGTAAGTTTTTTTCGTGTATCGCATAGCATTCCCAACCCATTAGGAGTAGTTATAAAAACTCCTCCGGGAAACATTGTTTGTACAGGGGATTTTAAGTTTGATTTCACTCCTGTTGATGAGCCTGCGGATTTACATAAAATGGCGCAAATTGGGGAAGAAGGCGTTTTATGCTTGCTTTCTGATTCAACTAATGCACAAATTCCTACTTTTACCGAATCGGAAAAAGTTATTGGAAAATCGATTATGCAGATTTTTGAGAAGATTGAAGGACGGATTATTTTTGCCTCTTTTGCTTCTAATGTTTTCCGTTTACAACAAGCAGCAGAAGCTGCAGTTAAAACAGGGCGCAAGATCGCCATTTTTGGTCGGTCGATGGAAAATGCGATTGAAAAAGGTCTAGAGCTTGGCTATATCAATGTACCAAAGGATATTTTTATTGGCCATTCTGATATTAGAACGTTGCCTGCAAGTAAGGTTATGATCTTATGTACTGGCTCACAAGGGGAGCCGATGGCGGCATTATCGCGAATCGCTAATGGAACACATCGTCAAATCACTTTGCAACCAGACGATACAGTGATTTTTTCTAGTTCACCAATTCCTGGAAATACTACTTCTGTGAATAATTTGATTAATCTTTTATCTGAAGCAGGCGTTAATGTTATTCATGGGAAAATTAATAACGTTCATGCTTCTGGTCATGGTGGTCAAGAAGAGCAAAAATTAATGTTGAGTTTGATGAAACCAAAGTTTTTCATGCCGGTGCATGGAGAATATCGCATGTTAAAAATTCATGCTGGTTTGGCGCAAGATTTAGGTGTTCCTGCAGATAATTGTTTTATTATGGAAAATGGTGATGTCTTAGCTATGACATCTGATACAGCACGTATAACCGGTCATTTTTCGGCAATAGATGTGTATGTAGATGGTTCAGGAGTTGGCGATATTGGCAATATGGTGTTGCGGGACCGTCGCTTTATCTCAGAGGAAGGTTTGGTTTTAGCTGTTGCTACGGTTGATATCAAGAAAAAGCGGGTACTATCTGGACCTGAAATTCTTAGCCGTGGCTTTATTTATATGCGTGAATCTGAAGATATGTTAAGTGAAATTCAAGGTATTTTATTTCACACTCTTCGTGAAGCATTATACAGTGATGATTGTACAATTCAAAAAATGCGTAAAGCCATAACAGAAGTTTTACAGCCCTTTTTATTTGAACAAACTAAGCGTCACCCAATGATTGTTTCGATGGTTTTAACGCCGGATGAAGCTTAGTGGAGGCAAGTGGATGTCAATATTGACTATCAAAAATCTTCACGCCAAAGTTGAAGATAAGGAAATTTTAAAAGGTGTGAATTTAAGTTTAAAAACGGGAGAAATCCATGCGATTATGGGGCCTAATGGCACGGGAAAGTCAACCCTTTCTGCTGCCATTATGGGCAATCCAAATATTGAAATCACTCAGGGTGAAATTCTTTTAGATGGGGAAAATATTCTTGAATATTCAGTAGATAAGCGGGCTAAAGCGGGATTGTTTTTGGCGATGCAATATCCTTCAGAGATTCCTGGAGTAACTAATGCTGATTTTTTAAGAGCAGCGATCAATGCAAGACGTTATGAGGATGATAAAATTTCAGTTAGAGATTTCTTAAAGAAATTGGATGAAAAAATGGCATTATTAAATATGCCTGAAGAGATGGCTGAGCGTTATTTAAATGAAGGTTTTTCTGGTGGCGAGAAAAAGCGTAATGAAATTTTGCAGTTGCTAATGCTAGAGCCTACATTTGCCATTTTAGACGAGATTGATTCTGGTTTAGATATTGATGCATTGCAGGTGGTTGCCAAAGGTGTTAATGCAATGCGTAGGGAGTCTTTTGGAGCGTTGTTAATTACGCATTATCAAAGGTTGCTTAACTACATTAAGCCAGATATTGTGCATATTATGATGGATGGGCAGATAGTTATGACAGGAGATTTTGCTTTGGCAAAACGCTTAGAGACTGAAGGTTATGCGCAGATTAGTAAAGAATTAGGAATTGAAGATTAGCAGGAGGTTTGAGAATGAAAAAAACCTGTATGCTGGAGAAGATTAAACAAACCTCTTTGTTACGCAAGGAACCTTCATGGTTAATTGATTTGCGTTTGCAGGCGTTAGCAAGACTTTTAGAATCTGATTTTTTCCAAAAAGAAGAAATGGATTTTTTTGATAAAGTTAGTGATGCTCCCGTTTTAAAAGAGGCGAACCCTTCACCAAGGATTATGCAATTGGGAACGCGAAATCTTTATGAGCAGTTACCGGTGGAGTTGTTCAATCAAGGTGTGATTTTTACCAATTTCCTCGACTCTGTTAAAACACATGAAAAATTGGTTAAAGATTATTGGCAAGCAAAGAGTGAGTTATTTGGAGACAATCCCAAATTGGCTGAGTTGGTTGCCTTTGTAAATAGCGGCGCTTTTTTATATGTGCCTAAGAATGTAGAGATCACGCTTCCAATGGAATATTTTTGGGTTAAACCAGAAAATTCAGAAATCCCTATTTATGTTTCTATTTTGATTTTGGTAGAAGAAGGAGGGCGTGTAAATTATGCTGAGCGGCTTCAGTCAACTGAAAAAAGTGGCAATCTACCAATTTCCTTGCATTTTTTTAGTGAAGTGATTGCCAAAAAGGAAGCAAAAGTAAATTTTTGGGCAAATGAGACATTAAATCAGCAAGTAAAGGCACATATTTGGCGTTTTGGGAAATTACATCAGGATGCTCAAGTTAATTGGCAGATCAATGCTTTAAATAATGGAGATACTGATTTAAAGGTAAAAGTGGACTTAGTGGAAAAAGGAGCTTGCGCAACTGTAAAGATTGCAGGGATTTCTTCGGGACAGCAAGAGCAGAAAATTAAGACACAAGTGAGAAATTGTGCCAGACATTCTGAGGGAAAGATTGTTCAGCATGGCGTTGTGCTAGATGAAGGAAAGCTTTTATTTGAAGGTGTTGGTGAGATTCAAAAAGGAGCAAAAGGTGCGGTCTCTAAGCAAGAAAGTCGGATGTTAATGCTCTCTGACAAAGCGCAAGCAAAGGTGGATCCGATTCTTTTGATTGATGAAGATGAGGTAACTGCAGGACATGCAGCATCTATTGCTTGTACAGATGAAAAGGCCATGTATTATTTGATGAGCCGGGGAATTGAGAGAAAGCAAGCTGTGCATTTATTGATTCGTGGATTTTTGGACTTGGGGAGGCCATCATTTTTTGAAAGTGAGTGGGCAGAAGTGCTGGAAGGAAAAGTTAAATGTCTAGATTCGATCCTTACAAAATAAAGAAAGATTTTCCAATTCTTTGGCAAAAAGTTAATGATGAGCCGTTGATTTATCTTGATAATGCCGCAACAACGCAAAAGCCTAATTCAGTGCTTAAGGCGATAAAGCATTACTACAATTGGGAAAATGCTAATGTTCATCGCGGGGTACATACGCTAGCTGAACGGGCAACGACTGCTTTTGAGGGGGCGCGTGAAAGTGTTCGTAAGTTTTTAAATGCGCATGATACAGCTGAAATTTTATTTACGCGTGGAACGACAACATCGCTTAACTTGGTAGCCCAAAGTTTTGGCGAAGCTTTTTTGCATGAGGGTGAAGAAATTGTTATTTCGGTGATGGAGCACCATGCCAATATTATTCCTTGGCAGCAATTGATTAAACGCAAAGGTGCTGTTTTAAAATATATTGAGTTAAAAAACGGTGAACTAGATTTAGAGATGGCGCAAGATTTGATTACCAAGCAAACAAAGATTGTCTCTCTTACTCATGTATCTAATGTGTTGGGGATAGAAAATCCTGTTAAAGAGTTGATTGATTATGCGCATAGTAAAGGCGCTATTTTTGTGTTAGATGCAGCGCAGTCGGTGCCTCATCAAAAAGTAGATGTGCAAGCACTTGATGTTGACTTTCTAGCCTTTAGCGGACATAAAATGTTAGGACCAACTGGGATTGGCGTGCTTTATGGCAAGCGTAAATGGCTTGAAGTAATGGAACCGGTAGAGTTTGGTGGCGAGATGATTGACTTTGTGCATCGTGATATGTCTACTTGGAAAGAGCTTCCTTGGAAATTTGAAGCAGGAACGCCAAATATTGCTGGTGCTACCGGCTTAGATGCGGGGATTAGGTACTTGCAAGCACTTGGTTTTGATGCTATTCAAGCTTATGAAAGAAAATTAGTAGAGTATCTTTTTTCTAAATTGCAAGCAATTGATGGACTGAGAATTTATGGGCCGCAAAATGTAAATTACCGCACTGGAGTTTTCTCGTTTAATTTGGAAAATTTGCATCCGCATGATGTGGCAACAGCACTTGATATGCAGGGGATTGCTGTACGTGCGGGACATCTTTGTGCCCAGCCTTTAATTCAAAATTTAGGTGAATCAGCGGTGATTCGGGCGAGTTTTTATTTTTACAATACTAAAGAAGATTGTGAAAAGTTAGTTGATGCGATTATTGCAGCAAAGGAGTTTTTTAGTCATGGCTCTGTCTAAGTTAGATAGTTTATATCGTGCAGTGATCCTAGATCATTCCAGTCATCCACATCATAAAGGCGTACTTGATGGTGCGGTTTCTTTGGAGTTAAATAATCCTACTTGTGGCGATGTGATTCGCCTATTTTTGCATTTAAATGATGAAAATAAGATTGAAGAAATTGCTTTTGATGGCAGTGGCTGTTCGATTTCAATAGCTAGTGCTTCGATGATGACAGATATTGTTTTGAAAAAAACGATTGCAGAAGCATTAGAACTTTCTGAAAAGTTCAGTCAGTTGGTGCAAGGAAAAGAAGTTGAAAAGGCAGAAAAGTTGCTAGGTGATGCAGCTTTTTTAAACGGTATAAGCAAATTTCCCCAGCGTATTAAATGTGCAACTCTGGCTTGGAATGCACTAAAAAAAGCGGTTGTGTTGAATGAGGAGAATGAACAAGGTGGATAGATGACAATTAAAGATAAAGTACTTGACTTTTTAAAGTATATGAAAAGTAAGGCAATTTCGATGGAAGAGTTGGCTTGCGCGTTAAATCAAAATAAGGCAAAAGATTTTAAATCATTGACTAAAGCGGTTGCTAAGCTGGAAAATATCGGACAAATTAAGTTTAATAAAAAAGGCAAAATTTATTTATCGCAAAAGGATACTGTTTTTGAAGGAGTATTTCGTGCCAATGATCGTGGTTTTGGTTTTGTCACAATAGCTGAAGAAGAGCAAGCTGTTTTTATTCCTGCTGGTTCAACGGCATTTGCAATGAATAGGGATTTGGTAAAGTTAAAGATCGTACAGCAGGCATCTTTTAAAGAGCGCGATGCTGAAGGTGTTGTTTTAGAAATTGTTTATCGAGCGACAACTCAAATAGTTGGAACATTTGAAGCATATGCTAAAGAAAGTGTAGCTGCAACGGATTTGTATGGCGTTGTTTTTCCAAAAGATAAAAAATTACAAAACTATCGCACATATATTGAAGCAACAGGCTTAAAACCAGCAGATGGCAGCGTTGTTATTGTTGAATTAACGCATTATGCTAATGAAAAATTTCCGTTTTCTTTACAGGGGGTGATCAAAAAAATTGTTGGTCATTGTGATGATCCGGGGATAGATATTTTAGAGTTGGTTTATTCTCATGGCATCTCTTTTGATTTTCCCGCGGAAGTGATAGAAGCGGCTGAAAAAATTGCTGATGAAATAGATGAAAAAGAACTTGAAACTCGGCGTGATTTACGTGATCAGATCATTGTGAGCATTGATGGTAAGGATGCTAAAGATTTAGATGACGCTGTCACAGTTTGGCAAAAGGAAAATGGCAATTATCATCTAGGTGTTCATATTGCGGACGTTTCTTATTATATCCAAGAAAATTCGATTTTGGATAAAGAAGCTTATGAACGAGCGACTTCCATCTATTTAGTAGATCGAGTAATACCGATGTTGCCACCAAAGTTATCTAATGGTATTTGTTCATTAAATCCAAATATTTCACGTTTAACGATGAGTTGTGAAATGGAGATTGATCGTCAAGGCAACGTTGTCTCTTACGAATTATTTCCTTCGGTAATTAAAACAACTAAGCGCATGACTTATAACGCTGTTAATCAAATTCTTGAAGAACATAATGAAGAAATTAAGTTGCAATATAAGGCATTAGTGCCGATGTTTGAGAAAATGGCAGAGCTTCATCATCTTTTGGAAAAGAAGAGGATAAAACGAGGAGCTATCCAATTTGAAGAGCATGAAACAAAAATTGTAGTTGATAACAAAGGGCATGCCGTTGATTTAAAATTACGTGAGCGTGGTCTTAGTGAGCGGATAATTGAGTCTTTTATGTTAATAGCAAATGAAACAGTGGCAAAACATTTTGCGGATTTAAATTTGCCCTTTTTATATCGAGTTCATGAACATCCCAAAGCTGAAAAGTTAGAGCGATTTTTTGCTTTTACTTCAATGTTTGGCATTGCAATTCGTGGTACCACATCAAGGATAGAGCCCAAGCAACTGCAACAAACATTAATGCAAGTTATGGGTAAACCTGAGGAAGAAGTTATTAATATAATGTTATTACGCAGCATGCAGCAAGCGCGATATAGTGAGCATAACTATGGACATTATGGCTTGGCTGCAAAGTATTATACGCATTTTACTTCGCCAATTAGACGTTACCCGGATTTAATTGTTCATCGATTGCTGCGTTTTTATGCAAACTCTACGGATAAGAAAGAAGAGGAAAAATGGCGGGAAATTTTACCAGAGATTGCCAAACATACTTCAAAACGCGAGCGACGAGCAGTGGATGTTGAGCGTGAAGTTATAGCAATGAAAAAGGCTGAGTATTTATCAGAATATGTTGGTAAAGAGTTTTCTGGCGCGATTCGTTCTATTACAAAATTTGGTTTTTTTGTGGAATTGTCTAATACAATTGAAGGCTTAGTTCATGTTCGTACCTTAACAACAGATCATTTTATTTTTTTAGAACAACAGATATCTTTAGTTGGCAAACGAACAGGCCAAGTGTTTAAATTAGGACAAAAAGTAGTTGTTCGCGTGATAAAATCAGATCCTAAAACGGGCGAAATTGATTTTGCATTAATTTCTGCTGAAAAAGTTGAAAAATTTTCTTCAAAAAATCAGCAAAAGAAAGTTAAAGACTCTAAAGAACGTCGTAAAAACAAAAAGCAGAGGAGGTAAGTGCATGCCTAAAGGAGAGGGAAAATTAGTTGCGCAAAATAAAAAAGCGCGGCATGACTATACAATTATCGATACGCTAGAAGCGGGAATTGTTTTGCAAGGAACGGAAATTAAATCAATTCGTAACGCCAGAATTAATTTGAAAGATGGTTATGCCCGCATTCGCGGTGGTGAAGCTTGGCTAATCAATGTTCATATTAGCCCATATGAACAAGGAAATATCTATAATCATGATCCAGTACGTGCGCGCAAACTGTTATTGCATAAAAAGCAAATTAATAAATTATTGGGGGAAATTAAAACAGGGGGAACAACTTTAGTACCGTTAAAAGTTTATCTAAAAGATGGCTATGCCAAGGTTTTGCTGGGCTTAGCTAAAGGGAAAAAACAATATGATAAACGCGAAGATTTAAAACGTAAAGATCAAGCGCGGGAAATGAGTAAAGCGTTGAAATATAGAAATAGGAATTAAGCTATACTGTACAGTATAGCTGTTCCGATTTAAAACAATCTGTAGTATAATTAAACAATGGCATATTCTAAAGACACGCGAGAAATGGTCTTAAAATACCTCGCAAAGGGACATACTTATAGCTATTCCGATTTAAAATAAGCTGCGATAGCATCCTGAATTGTTAAGTAATTTTTAGAATTCAAACGCAACCAATTTTTTAAATTTGCCCATAGTTTTTCAATTTTATTTTTGT
>JAIRWP010000005.1 GCA_031268845.1 Lactobacillales bacterium
ACCTGTCGGGTTATTACAAGTTGTTTCAAGCTTTGCTTGATTACAACTTGTATAACGGGATCCATCAATAGAGAGATCGTTAACAGGTTCTAAGAACTATAATAATCGCGAATTCCCAAATCCAGATCTTTCTTCATGAACAAGCCCACCTTGTTGAAGAAATTCATCACGAAAAATACGACGAACATCCTCATCTGTTAATGTTTTTTGAGCTTGCTCTCGGGCTTTTTTCTGAGCTTGCATTTTTTTCTCTAATAAATGCTTGATTCCCGCCATATTTAATCCATCAGATAAATAATCTTTAATCTCAAGCAAAACATCAATATCTTTTAGCGAATATAAGCGACGATTACCTTCACTACGCTCTGGCTTAATTAAACGCTGCTCTTCGTAATAACGAATTTGACGAGCCGATAATTCTGTTAGTTTCATCACCGTCCCAATTGGAAACACAGACATCGAACGCCGTAATTCTTTTTCTGACATCTGAACCCCTCCAATAGATCTGTCCTATAATTTGATAAGTCAAGTCTAGCAATCAAAATAGCAACTGTCAATAATTCATGTCAGAAAATATAACATTATAAAATTTCATCTATGGAAAGATCACTAATACGTTTTAGAATTTATTTCAAATTTTCCAAATATTTCACAGCATCTTGCACTTTTTTCACTGATACGATTTTCATTTTTGTTCCCAATTTCTTGGCAGCTTGTTTAGCTTCTTGATAGTTTGAAATTAAGGTTGGATCTTTCTTTTTCCACTCTGGCAAAATTTCATCATCAGGAGCAAAAAAGATATCCACTTTCTTAGCATGTGCTGAGGCAATTTTTTTATCGACTCCGCCAATCCGTCCAACAGTGCCATCTTTTTCCATTGTTCCTGTACCTGCAATTTTTTTACCATGCCTTAAATCTTTGCCAGAAAGCATTTGATAAATCTGCAAAGTAAACATCAAACCACCCGAAGCTCCTCCGACTTCACCAGCATCAATCTTAATCGGCATTTTTGTTTTAATGGTTGTATAATCACTAATTCCAACCCCAATACCTGGCGTTTTGGATTTTGCTAGTTGAATTAATTTTCCTGACGTTTCTTTTCTCTCTTCATCATGCTCAAATGCAAGCTTTACTTGTTTGCCTATTTTTTGCGATCGAGTATAATCAATGATCTCTTTACTGCTGCTAAAAGATTTATCATCAATATTAGTTATCTTATCACCAATAGATAACTTGCCGTAAAAATTTGATTTTTTATCAATATCAGCTACGTAAACACCCTTAAATTCCAAAGATGTAGGAATTCCTGCTAGTGTGGCTGCTTGATTAATTGCAAAATTTTCTGAAGAATCTAACTGAAATTTTAGCATTCGCCAATATTCATCACTTTTCATCCCTTGCAGTACATCCTTTTCTTTTTGGATTACTTCAAAATCAGAAAAAAATTTAGCATGAATCAGTCTTTGCAAGGAGAGTTTTCTTGAGGTAACAGCTGTTAAGTAAAAAGAGCCTTTTTTTGTATCTTCTTTGCCATCAACTGTTACTAATGGACGCAAATTTATTACTCCACCAGGAGTTTCTACCAAATAGTGAGGGATTGGTACATTAAAAATTACAAAAATGGCTAACACAAATAAGCTTAATCTTAAAAAGCGATTTTTAAATAATTTTTTCAACTAATCTCTCCGTTTCTTCGCAAGTATATCAAAAACTTCTTTTGGCACATATGAAGAAATATCGCCACCAAATAAATAAATTTCCTTTAGCATACTAGAGCTTAAATGCTCAAAAGACGGATCTGCCAATAAAAGAATCGTCTCCACTGTTGTTTGAGATATTTCTTGATTTAAGCGCGCAATATCACGCTCATACTCATAGTCACGCGTATTTCGAATACTGCGAATAAGATAGTGCGCTCCTACTTTGTTAACAATATCCACCGTTAATTGCTCTTCAAAAGTCTGAACTTTAACGTTTTTTAAAGGTTTAACAACACTTTCAATTATTGTTTTTTTCTCCCGAGAGCAAAACAAGGACTTCTTGGTCGTGTTTGTAAAAACTCCTACAATCAACCTATCAAAAAGCCCTGCACTTCGCTTAATAATATTCAAATGTCCATTTGTTAATAAATCAAAACTTCCCGGAAAAAGAGCAACTTTTTCAGTCATTATTTAATATCTCCTGAATAATTTATAATCACTATACAACCTATTAACGATCTCCATAAACAGGCTCTTAGTGCAAACTGCCTAAACTCTAACAAATAAAGTTTGGCAGAGTTTAGGCAGAATGTACCTTTCAGTTTGTTTTTTCCTTGTTTTAACGATCTCTAATTTCTTAAAGAGGTATGCTTATAATTGTATATTATCGAAAATTAAGTTGATAAATAACGGCTGGATTCAGTTCTTTACCTTCATTTTTACTATCTGGACCAACAAAATCAAACTTCATGATACCCACTTTCTTAATTTCTTTATGAGCTGTAAGATAATTTCGTATCCTAGGATTCATATAATCAGAATAGCCTTCTGGAGTTAAACTTTGTTTCCCTGTTAACATGGAAGCAATTTTAGATCCACTTTGAAGTCCTGCAGTAGCAGAAACACCATGAATAGGAATCTTTCCAGCCCCTAGATTATTTGCTCTCCCGATTCCTGCTATACCATCATTATACAATTCCTCAAACGTAGGTCCTTGCCACTCTGCAGTATCAACACTCTCTATAGGCTCAGGAAATCCAAAAACGACTTTTCCGCGGTATTCTTTCATCGTATTGTTGGAACTACCACCATCACCACGAAAATGTTTTTTATTTGGGTTATTCTCAAAATAATTTCCTGGACCCGTTCCTGCCAAAAAAACGACTTCACTTGGATTATTTTGAATAAATTCTACAGCAACAGCAACAATGTCATTCTCAACTGTTCCCTGGTAGGTTACATCTCCATGAACTATTCTGGTTCTTCCACCTATATCTGCTTTACGAATATCAAACCATCTGCAGCCCAAGTCCATCTGTGTCCTTAAATTATAACGCTGACAAGTGGCTTTACAAGATTCAAAGGTTTGTCCATCCTCTTTCAAAAAAGTCATAGTGTCATGTGTTGCGGGGTAAGATACTTTCCACATTGGTGTATTATCAGGTAATCCGCTCATCCAATTTTTGCCACTAACATTTTTATTTCTAACATCAATAGCTCCATCTACTTTAACTGCGTTAGATGAGTTCATAAGTTTCGCAACTACAGGAACAACCGTATTTACAACTGTTTGTCCCACTTTTACAGCCGTATCTTTAATTGCTGTTCCCACTTTTACAACCGTATCTTTAACTTTATTCCCTATGCTTTTAAAAAAGCTCCCAATGCTAAGCATTTGCATTTGCGGTTCAGAACGTGCCCCAAAAACAAAGAAACCATCTGCTTGCAAGTCTGCTTTGGGAATACTTAATTCTTTTACAACGCTTTTAGCTTCTTTTGCAAAAGATTTAAGTTTCTTTCTCCTACCAGGAGTGAACGCTTCATAGTTTCGTTGCAAATTTGAAGAATGATAACGAACTTCTTTGGTAGCTGCTTCTATACTTGTTAACCATACTGTAGCTCCTTTATATTCATCCTCACTAAGCAAACTTCCTCTACGATCTTTAATTAATTTTCTATAAGCAATTATTTGTTGTTGCACATTCGAATTTTGAATATTAGCCTGAGAAGATTTAGCATCGACTTCTCCTTCAGATTCCGCTTCGCTTTCATCTTTAAAAGTTGTTGCAACTTTTGAAAAGCTATTTTGAAGTTCAACTGCTTTATCTTCTAATTCTTTCTGCGCCTTTGCTTTAGCTGTTTTGCTCCATTTTTTCCCTTTATTTTTCCTTAACTGAGCATCATCTTTTTTTTGCTCTTCTTTTTTAGCTGCTGCTGCTCGATTCTTAATTGCTTTTGCTAAATCTTTTTTATCTGCACTAGCAGCTTTTAATTTTTCAAGCTCGCTAACTAAGCTTGAACCATCTGTAATTAATCTTTGAGCCTGTGGAGTAAATGTACCTAAAAAGGCAGCTTGTGCTTCAGATGTATTTGCTTTAAATTTTTCAGACCAGTCAGCTTTCTTATCTCCCGTTAATGTGATAACCGTTGAGGAAAGGTCCTCTCCTTGTTTAGAAAATGAAGCAACTCGAGCTAATAAATCAGCATTTTCTTTAAGTACTTTAAATCGTTGAGCACATTTTTGTGCAACTTGATCACATTGAAAGCTAACTTGCCCTAATTCATCAACCAATTGAAGATGAGCACTATAATTTTCTCTAAATGCATTTGGATCAGCTTGAGCATCTAACAAAGTTTGTAAAGCACTTTGTTGTCCTTTAATGACACTGGCTGCTTGAGATCCTTCACTAATAAGAGTGCTGGTTTTTTTACCATCACTGGCACTGGCTGTAATTGCGCTTGCAAGAGATTTTTGCATTGTTTCAAATTCTGCCCTACAAGTCCATACAATATCTTCTAAAGATTTAAGATCTGTATCACTGACTGTAAAAGGATCTTTGGCTTCTTCTTCAACTTTTTCCTCTTCAATTGCCTTAGGATCAGATGCCTTAGAATCAGAAAATTCCGCTGTTATTGCCGCTACTTCTTCAGAAGTGGTTTCTGCAGACTCTTCTGCTTTAGCAGAAGGTTCATTAGCTAAAACAGCTTCAATTTGTTGAATTGTTCCATAGTTTTGCGCAAAATTTACTTGCTCATCGACCGTTTCTACATAACCGCCTGCATCTAATTCAGAAGATACTACTTTTAAAAATGCCAACAAAGGGCTTGAACTATCTAATACAGACTGAGTAAAGGGCTGATTATCTTTGTGTTTTAATAATATTTGAGGTATTAAAGCAAATGATCCTAATTTAGAATGCAAATTAATTAAAGGTAAAACCATTTGAATCGGTTCACTTAATTTATCTTTATCGTAAACCGCTTCCAAAACATTGGAAAGATGAGCGAAATTAAAATTAAATTCATCAAGTGCTCCGTCTAATGCAGAATCATTTGGATTTGCTTGAAAAATCTGAACAAATCTTTCAAAACTTTCAACATAGTCAATAAAAAGTTCGATAAACACCTGCTCTCTCAGTTCATCATTTTCTAACTTATTATATTGTTCTAATAATTTGGATGTATCCTCATCATAAGTAACTGTTTGTACAGTTGCAATTCCTGCAGTAGCAATCAGCTGTACAAAAAGAAGAACAACTGTTAGAA
>JAIRWP010000014.1 GCA_031268845.1 Lactobacillales bacterium
CAATAATGTGAAAATAACCCCTCTTTTAAAAAAACTACGTGTGCTGTGGGAAATCAGTTGTAGTAAAAAATCTGTGTACATGGGAAGCAAAGTACACAGATTTTTGGTGTGATTGAAAAGTAGGCTATTAGAGCCTATTAATTACGAACTAGATCTTCTTTTTGATATACTTTGCAAATATACCATTAAAATGCTAATATCTGCCGAATTCACCCCCGAAATTCGACTAGCCTGCGCAAGTGTTTCCGGACGAATTTTATTTAACTTTTGCCTAGCTTCTGTTGCTAATGAATCAATTGCATCATAGTCAATATTTTCAGGAATGCGTTTGGCCTCCAAACGCTTTAATTTTTCAATTTTGTCCAATGCTTTTTGAATATAGCCTTCATATTTGATTGCAATTTCAATTTGCTCGACTTCTTTATTGTTCAAATTTTCTACAGCAGGAGTAATGAATTGCAACAAATCACTATAGCCAATTTCCGGGCGCTTTAAAAACTGAGCAGCACTCATGGCATCTTGTAGCGGTTTATAGCCAAGTTTAGTAATTTTTTCGTTAACTTCTGTTGTTGGTTTTAATTTCAGTTGATTTAAGCGTCTTAATTCATTTTTTATTTTTTCTTTCTTTATGGCAAAACGCAGCCACTGATCATCATTAATAAGTCCCAGCTTACGTCCCATTTCCATCAACCTCAGATCTGCATTATCATGACGCAAAATTAAACGATATTCCGCACGACTAGTTAATAAGCGGTAAGGCTCCATTGTCCCCTTGGTCACCAAATCATCAATCATTACACCGATATAAGCATCACTACGCTTTAAAACAAAGGCTTCGCCTCCTGCAATTTTTAAAGCAGCATTAATGCCTGCAATTAATCCTTGACCGGCCGCCTCCTCATAACCAGAAGTTCCATTAATCTGCCCGGCTGTATATAAACCTGAAATAAGTTTCGTCTCCAAAGTCGGACGCAGTTGATGTGGCTTGATAACATCATACTCAATCGCATAGCCTGGTCGCATCATTTGAGCGTTCTTTAAACCAGCAATTGAATGTAATAAAGAAAGTTGAACATCTTCTGGCAACGATGTCGAAAGTCCCTGCACATAAACTTCTTCAGTTTCTCTGCTTTCTGGTTCTAAAAACAGCTGATGCCGCTTTTTATCAGCAAAACGCACAATCTTGTCTTCAATCGACGGACAATAACGTGCTCCTACTCCCTCAACAATTCCGGTAAATATCGGCGTACGATGTAAATTTTGTTGAATAATATCATGTGAACTCTGATTTGTATAAGTTAACCAACATGGTATTTGTTCTTTTAGATAATCTTGATCTTTTGAAGAAAAACTAAAATTGTTCGGCGTCTCGTCTCCCGGTTGAATTTTTGTTTCATTATAATCAATGCTTTGCGACTTTATTCGCGGAGGTGTACCTGTTTTAAAACGCGCAATTTCAAAACCTAATTTCTTTAAATGATCAGCTAAGCTGGTCGAAGCCTGTGAATTATTCGGACCTGATGAATATTTTAATTCGCCAACAATAATCTTTGCGCGTAAGGCCGTCCCAGTTGTCAAAATAACGGCTTGAGCTTGGTACTTAGCACCTGTTGCCGTTTCAACTCCACAAATTTTACCATCTTTGATAAGCAACTTTTCAACAATACTTTGTCTTAAAGTTAAATGCGCCTCTTTTTCAAGAGTATGTTTCATTAACATATGATAAGCATGTTTATCTGCCTGCGCACGCAAAGCACGCACAGCTGGACCTTTCCCTGTATTGAGCATTCGCATTTGAAGATAAGTCTGATCGATATTGCGCCCCATTTGCCCACCTAAAGCATCAATTTCACGCACCACAACCCCTTTAGCAGGACCGCCAATTGATGGATTACAAGGCATAAAAGCAACCATATCTAAATTAATAGTTAATAATAATGTTTCACAGCCCATTCGCGCAGCTGCTAATGCTGCTTCACAACCAGCATGCCCTGCTCCAACAACAATTACATCAAAACTTTGCGCTTGATAAGAATGGACCATTTTGTTTTCCTTCCTGTTAACTGAAAAAATAAAAAAGCACAATCCTCTCGAAATAAATCAAAAAGAAAAGCACTTTCACTTTTTAACCTTTCGTCACAAAAAACACTTACCTCTAAAAACGTTTTATAATGGCAAAATCTTGAACGATTTTACTTATCGATTCTGATATGCAAAAGAAAAGATAATAATTATATATATTACCAATGATAGAAATAAAAATATATATAAACAAGCTTTAAGCCATTTCTCTTTCCAAATAAATCGAGTTTCCATAGCTTGGGCAGTTATTGCAAATAATGGTAAAAAGGGCGTAAAATAACGACCTTGTGGTCCAATGATAAATGGCATTTCTTGAGGTAAATATAAAATAAACTTAGCAATCACACCAAAATAATTCAAAAAATAAATACAAAAACTGCCCATTGCTAGCGGAAAAATCTGTCGTTTCTTTTCAAATTTCTTCCCTTCTGCCAATAAAATTACTAAAAAAAGAATATACCATAATACACTCCACCAACCAGGCATAACACTTAACTGATCCCAAAGACCACCATCAATGATATTGCTGATAAGATAAGGTAATGATTTATTTTCAGGATAATTTTTTGAGCCAGCATAGAAAATAAATGTATTGATGAATTTATGAAAAGCAAAAGAAACTCCACCAACGCTTTTTAAAAAATTCCAACTGAAAATTCCAACTACTCCAACAAACAAAGTCGATAAAATGATTTTAAATCGTTTAATCAACGCTAAAATTTTTTCATAAATCGCTTTAAAGAAAACTAAATTCTGAAATCTTCGAAAAGGAAGCAAGAACAATAACAGCAGTAATAATTTTGAATTTTCCTTTGAAAAATACACTAATAAGCTCGAGACCACTAGTAAATAACACATTTTTTTTGATACTTGAGTGCTGATAGATAAATTAATAATCAATGCAATAAAAAAAGAAATAATTACAAAATTTGTACAGTCATAAGAAAGCGAAGCAGCGCTCGTCAGCATCGTTGGTGTCAGCGCCACCATTACTAAAGCAGCTTTTCCATAATTCAAAAATTTGATAATGAAAAACAGCGTCAACGCGTAAAAAAGACAACTAAATAAGCGTCCAACAACGCACATTACCCCAACAGAAGGGTAAATCATCGCTCCAAGCTTTACGCCAATAGCAGGAATAAGGTGCAACAAGATATCGGAGACCTGCATATGAAGCGCACGTCGATCTTCGACTTTGTGTTTCAGGATTTGCGGCACTTTTTTCTTAAAATATTGGCGAGCATAAACGCAAAAGCCACCAGCCGAATATTTTCGAAATTGTTCATTATCATTTCCACCACTAGCATCAACTGCAGAACGCTTGACAACAGCGTTAGTCAGCATACAACATTCATCAAAGTGAAATTCTTCATCATGATTATGCAAAACAGGCATTATCAGCGAAAGTCCAACGCCAAAAACAAGAGTGATAATTAGAAAAAAATAGTTATACTTTTGAAGTTTCAATGAGGAACTCCTCTGTTATCATCATCGTTTCATTTCTTGACATTAATATATCATAATTTACTTAAAATTTTTATTTCTCCATAAAAAATCTGGATCATATCTTAGAGCCACGCCAAACGCATGAAAGCTGCCTAAATTCCTAATCCAAAACTCTTAAATTTTTTTAACCCCCTCACATCTCAAACAATTGTCTTAAATATTTCTCAAGCTTCAAACCAAAACTAAAA
>JAIRWP010000072.1 GCA_031268845.1 Lactobacillales bacterium
TTTAAGATAGCTTTACTGATTTCTTCAAATTCACAGCTATGTTTTTTAAGCCATTTTTTCATATTTGCCCAAAGATGTTCAATGGGGTTGAGGTCCGGAGAATAAGCGGGCAGGAAAAGCAAATTGATTTCGTGTTTGTCAGCAATTTCCTGAAGTCTTTTTTTGTTATTGACAGGGTTTTTCAATGAAAAAAATTCATTAGTAAATTAGATTGTATCGATACAATGCCGAAGATTACTAAATATTTTTCGACTGGTAATTGGGTGAGTTTAGCTTTATTATTTATCATAAGGTTATGATACGATATACTGCGTTTTAGATGAGAAGAGGGTATTAATGTCAATTTTTATAGATTCTACCAAAATTATCGTAAAAGCCGGTAAGGGTGGTGACGGGATGGTGGCATTTCGTCGGGAAAAATATGTTCCTGATGGCGGAGCTGCTGGTGGGGATGGTGGACGTGGCGGAAGCGTGATTTTAATCGTAGATGAAGGCTTAAGGACATTGTTTGACTTTCGCTACAATCGTCAATTTAAGGCTGCTGCTGGCGAAAATGGAAAAAGCAAAGGAATGCATGGTCACGCAGCCAAAGATAGTTATATCAAAGTTCCACCCGGAACTGTTGTGCGTGATCTAGATACCGATAAAATATTAGGCGATTTAACAGAAAATGGACAAACTTTAATTATCGCTAAAAGCGGGCGTGGTGGACGTGGTAATATCCGTTTTGCTACAGCCAAAAATCCCGCACCAAAGTTGGCCGAAAATGGAGAGCCAGGGCAAGAAAAAGCGATTGAACTAGAACTAAAAATTCTTGCAGATGTAGGCTTAATCGGTCTGCCTTCTGTTGGCAAATCGACTTTGCTGTCCGTTATTTCAGCAGCTCGCCCCAAAATTGGTGCTTATCACTTTACAACTATCACGCCAAATCTGGGCATGGTAAATGTAAATGATAGTCAGTCTTTTGTTGTTGCTGATCTGCCCGGGTTAATCGAAGGAGCATCAGCTGGAGCAGGACTTGGCATTCAGTTTTTACGCCATATTGAACGCGCACGCATCCTTTTACATATCATTGATATGAGTGGTGTTGAAGGCCGTAATCCCTATGAAGATTACCTAACCATTATGTCTGAGCTAAAACAATATGATTTGTGCTTATTAGAGCGTGCGCAAATCATTGTGGCAGGTAAAATGGACATGCCAAATGCTAAAGAAAATTTAGCAGATTTTAAAGCCAAATTGTTAACAAATAAAATAGCAAAAGAAACGCCGATCTTTCCAATCTCAAGCATCACCAAACAAGGTTTAACAAATTTGCTAAATAAAACTGCTGAACTTTTAGAAGCAACACCAACATTCCCACTTTATAATGAAGAAAGTGAAAATGATACTGTTTATTACGGATTTCAAACGGAAAAAAAACATTTTGAGATTAAACGCTTACCAGATGCCTCTTGGGAGTTGTACGGTGCTGAGGTGGAAAAGTTATTTGCCATGACCAACTTTAATCACGATGAAACAATCAAACGTTTTGCTAGACAACTGCGAGGTATGGGTGTTGAAAAACAGCTGCGCGCATGTGGCGCTCAAAATGGTGACATCGTTCATATTGGAGAATTTGAATTTGAATTTGTGGATTAAATTGGTTATGAAATTTGTCATAATCACTACCACCACTTCAAGTGGTGGTAGTGATTTATTTTATAGTAATGTAGCTGATTAACGGGAGTGAGTTTATGAATTACAATCACAAAAAAATCGAAAAAAAATGGCAAAAATATTGGGTCGAAAATAAAACATTTGCTACAAAAGAAAATAAAAATAATAAAAAATTTTATGCTCTAGATATGTTCCCATATCCATCCGGACAAGGCTTGCATGTTGGGCATCCAGAAGGTTACACCGCAACCGATATTTTATCACGTATGAAGCGTGCGCAAGGCTATAACGTACTTCATCCAATGGGGTGGGATGCTTTTGGCTTGCCGGCTGAGCAATATGCTATCGATACGGAAAATGATCCCGCAGAGTTTACTAATCAAAATATCGAAACCTTTCGTAAACAAATTAACTCTTTGGGCTTTTCTTATGATTGGGACCTAGAAGTAAATACGACTGATCCTGCTTATTATAAATGGACACAGTGGATTTTTACCAAACTTTATGAAAAAGGTTTAGCTTACGAAGCAGAAGTGCCAGTTAATTGGGTGCCAGCACTAGGAACCGTGATTGCCAATGAAGAAGTTATGGCTGATGGGACAAGTGAGCGTGGAGGTCATCCTGTTGTGCGCAAGCCTATGCGTCAGTGGATGTTAAAAATTACCGCCTACGCTGAACGCTTACTAGAAGATTTAGAGTTGGTTGATTGGCCAGAGTCGATTAAAGAAATGCAGCGCAACTGGATTGGCAAATCCGTAGGATCTAATGTGCATTTTAAAATAAAGGGAAGTGATAAAAAATTTAGCGTTTTTACCACGCGTCCGGATACTTTATTTGGCGCAACTTATGCCGTGCTAGCACCAGAGATGACTTTAGTTCAAGAAATCGTAAGTGCTGAACAAAAAGCAGCCGTGGATGCCTACATTGCAAAAACAGCTTTGAAATCTGATCTTGCACGAACAGATTTGGCCAAAGAAAAAACCGGTATCTTTACCGGAGCTTACGCCATCAATCCGGTGAATAGCAAGGAAATTCCAATTTGGATCGCCGATTATGTTTTAGCAAGCTATGGAACTGGAGCGATCATGGCCGTTCCTGCTCACGATACACGTGACTTTGAGTTTGCCAAACAATTTGGTTTAGAAATTATTCCCGTTCTAGAAGGCGGCGATGTTACCAAAGAAGCTTACACTGGAGATGGTATACATATTAATTCTGATTTTTTAAATGGTTTGGATAAAGAAGAAGCTATTAATCAAATGAACACTTGGCTTGAAGAAAACAAAGTCGGTGAAAAGAAGATTTCTTATCGTTTGCGTGATTGGCTGTTTTCCCGTCAACGTTACTGGGGAGAGCCGATTCCAATTATTCATTGGGAAGATGGAACTACAGCCACCGTGCCAGAAGCAGAGCTGCCTTTGCGTTTGCCAAAAACTTTAGATATCCATCCTACAGGTACAGGGGAGTCCCCATTAGCTAATATTGCCGATTGGATTGAAGTTATTGATCCTGCCACTGGAAAAAAAGGTCGCAGGGAAACAAATACAATGCCTCAGTGGGCAGGCTCTTCTTGGTATTACCTGCGTTATATTGATCCCCAAAATAAACAAGCTTTAGCTGATCCGGAAAAATTAAAACATTGGTTGCCCGTTGATATTTATATTGGTGGAGCAGAACATGCCGTTTTGCATCTACTTTATGCTCGTTTTTGGCATAAATTTCTTTATGATATCGGAGTGGTGTCAACTAAAGAACCTTTTCAAAAGTTGTTTAACCAAGGTATGATCCTAGGAACAAGTTATCGTAATCAACGTGGAGCATTAATTGCTACTGATAAAGTTGAAAAACAAGGTAGCTCATTCTTTAGCGTTGAAACAGGTGAAAAATTGGAGCAGGCACCGGCCAAGATGAGTAAGTCTTTGAAAAACGTTGTCAATCCCGATGATGTTATCGAAAAATTTGGTGCTGACACTTTGCGCTTATATGAAATGTTTATGGGACCACTAGATGCATCAATTGTTTGGAGCGATGACGGTCTAGAAGGAAGTCGGAAATTCTTGGATCGTGTATGGCGTTTAATTGTCGATGACAATGGTCAAATGCGGAAAACGATTGTTAAAGAAAACGATGGCAAACTTGATAAAGTATATAATGAAATGGTTAAAAAAGTTACTGAAGACTTTGAACAATTACATTTTAATACTGCTATCTCGCAACTGATGATCTTTGTAAATGCAGCAAATAAAACAAATAATTTATATTACAACTACATTGCAGGCTTTGTTCAATTGCTAGCACCAATTACACCTCACCTTGCAGAAGAACTATGGGAAATTTTAGGAAACAAAGGTGGCATATCCTACGTACCTTGGCCAAAATATGAAAAATTAGCTTTAGTAGAAAATGAAATAGAAGTTGTTTTTCAAGTTAACGGTAAAGTTCGTGCCAAGGTCAAAGTTGCAAATAATCTTCCCAAAGAAGAGCTAAAAAAAATCGCTTTAGCTAATGAAGACCTCGCAAAATTAATTGATGGCAAAACTATGCAAAAAATCATTGTTATCCCAAATAAATTGGTCAATATCGTAGTGAGCAATTAATAGAAAAATTTATTCAAAAAAGTCTGTTTAAATTAAAAATTTTAAACAGACTTTTTATACATAATTTAGTAGAGATTTTTACCAAGTTGAAAGTTTACTTCTCAAATCCTTCTTTAACTGCCTTAGAACCTGTTAACGATCTCGGAGCGATGAATAATTTTGGCTCTTTTTTCACACTTTTTCGTTAAAAAGCCTCGATTTAGAACCACTAAACCTGCGTTTTTTGCCTCAAATTGTGAAAAAATAGCTCAAAAATTCACTTCGCTAGAGATCGTTAACAGGTTCTTAGGGAAATACATTTCTAAAATTTCCGCACAATGATCGCAAACTTCGTGCAAATGCACATTTCCATTTGCACCTACTGTTTCATCAAAGCGGCGACAACGTACACATACATCTCCATCAGCATGCTCTACTAAAATCGCAACATCGTCAAACTTCATTGCAGGATAAGGCACTTCTTCTTCACTTACTTTAAATTTAGAAACAATTAACAATTGAGCAATATTGCTATCCAAAGATAAAAGTAAGGTATGAACTGCTTCATTTGGATAGACAGTAACTTTTGCTTCCATTGATTTGCCGATTTTCTTTTCGCTGCGCGCTTCTTCTAAAGCTTTTAATACCTTATCACGAAAATCAAAGAATGCTGACCATTTTTGTAGTAACTCTTCCTCATTAGCATAAGTCGTTACTTCAGGAAACTCTGCTAACTGGACAAACGCTTCTTCTTCGTACTCCAACTGTGTCCAAATTTCTTCTGCTGTATGTGGTAAAATCGGCGTTAAAAGTTTCGTTAAAGCAACTAAACTTTGGTAAAAGACCGTTTGCATTGCCCGACGATTTTTATTATCAAATCCTTCAATGTATACAACATCTTTGGCAAAATTCAAGTAAAAGGCAGATAAGTCATTAGTTAAGAAAGCCATTGCTGTTTTATAGATATAACCGAAATCATATTTATCATAACCCTTTTCGCGGATTGAGTTAATGACTTGGTTAAGACGTATCATCATATATTTATCAACAGAACGTAAGTTTTCATAAGAAACAGTATCGGTACCAGGATTAAAGTCAGATGTATTGGCCAATAAAAAACGCATAGTATTACGGATTTTGCGATAAATTTCAGCTACCTGACCCAAAATATCCATCGAAACACGCACATCAGCTTCGGTATCCACTGAGGCAACCCACAAACGCAAGATATCTGCGCCATACTGCTTCACCACTTGGTTAGGCTCAATAATATTGCCTAAAGACTTACTCATCTTACGCCCTTCGCCATCCAAAACAAAGCCTTGCGATAGCACTGCTTTATATGGCGCAACGCCATTAATGGCAACCGAAGTGGTAATTGATGAATTAAACCAACCACGATATTGATCTGAGCCTTCCAAATACATATCAGCCGGAAAACTTAAGTTTTCTCGCTTGCACAATACACCTGCATGCGATGAACCCGAGTCAAACCACACATCCATAATATCTTTTTCTTTCGTAAATTCACCGCCAGGTGAAGCTGGATGTGTAAAACCTTCTGGCAACAAATCTTTTGCTTCTCGTTCATACCAAACTTTTGAACCAAATTCTTCAACTAGCTTTGCGACATGTTCAACTGTTTCTGATGTGATAATCGCCTCATCATTTTCAGCATAGAAGATCGGCAGTGGCACGCCCCATGCACGTTGACGGGAAATCACCCAATCACCGCGATCACGCACCATATTGTATAAGCGAGTCTTACCCCATGGAATAATCCAATCAACTTTTTCCACTTCATCCAAAATATTTTGACGAAACTTATCAATCGAAGCAAACCATTGCGTTGTTGCTCGCAAGATCACTGGTTGCTTTGTTCGCCAATCATGCGGATAACTATGCGTAAAGAAGTCAAGCTTGAGCAACGAACCATTTTCTTCTAACATCTCCGTAATCACTGGATTCGCCTTATCATAAAACATTCCAGCAAATCCTGGCGCTTCTTTAGTATAAACACCTTTGCCGTCAATAGGTGAAAGGATTTCTAAACCATATTTTTTCCCAATAATATAGTCCTCTTCCCCAAAACCAGGTGCTGTATGAACTAAACCCGTACCTGCTTCATTCGTTACATGTTCTCCAACCATCACAAGTGAAGTTCTGTTATAAAATGGATGGTACGCTGTCATATACTCCATCTTAGAGCCTTTTAGACTTTGAAGAATCTCATATTGCTCCCAACCAACTGTTTCAGCCACACTTCCTAACATTTCTTTAGCAACAACAAATTTGCGATCATTTGCCTTCACTACTGCATATTCAAAATCAGGATTTACCGAAATTCCTAAATTTGCTGGCAAAGTCCATGGCGTTGTTGTCCAAATCACAAATTCTGTATCTTTATCTAATAAATTTTTCCCATCAGCAACTCTAAATGTGACATAAATCGAAGGAGATTTTACATCTTTATATTCGATTTCTGCTTCGGCCAATGAAGATTCTGAAGATGGTGACCAATAAATCGGCTTCAAACCTTTGTAGATATAACCTTTTTCTGCCATTTTTCCAAAAACACGAATTTGCGCAGCTTCATATGCGGGATCCAATGTTACATATGGATGCTCCCATTCACCACTGATACCCAAACGCTTAAAATCATCACGCTGCTTATCTACTTGTGACAAAGCATATTTTTTACATTTTTCTAGATAAGCAGAAAGCGGAATTTCTTTACGTTTTACCCCTTTATTCGTTAACACTTGTTCAATAGGCAAACCATGTGTATCCCATCCAGGAACGAAAGGAGCACGAAAACCACTCATTGACTTAGCACGCACAATGAAGTCTTTGGAGATTTTATTTAATGAATGTCCCAAATGAATATTTCCGTTAGCATAAGGAGGTCCGTCATGCAGAATAAAAGCTGGTTTTCCTTCATTGATTTTCTGACGCATTTCATAAACTTTTTTATCTTCCCAATCCTTCTGCCACTCTGCCTCGCGTTTTGGTAAGTTTCCACGCATTGGAAAAGCTGTCTTTCCCAAATTTAAAGTATCTTTCATTTTCATAATTAGTTTCTCCTTACAAAAAATAAGCACCTCGCCTAGGACGAGATGCTCGTGGTACCACCTAAATTTAAAGTCAAAAAATTTGACTTCCTTAAAGCTGTTAACGGCGCACATCCGTTCTTTCTTACTAAATTCAAAAAAGACATCCAGCAGATGATCTAATAAAATCTAACATCTATGAAGCTCTCACCATCCCTCACTTGCTTTAAGAGCCTGTTAACTTGTCTCGCTATTGATGAAATTTTATTTTTCTGTTCTGCCTAAAAATTTTGTAAATTATTATATTTATCATGATATCATGACAGATTTTAAAATTCAAAACTAGCTTTTAATTTTTCTAGAACAGTGACACTTTCTTTGTCAAATAATGATAATTGCGTTGTATCGTTAGATTTTGATGATGGAAGCTCATTTTTCACCATCACCTATGTGCCGTTTGTTTCAAGATGAGTTAAAATTTTATCTGCACGTGTGAGCAACTCTTTTGGCAAACCAGCGATTTTTGCCACATGAATTCCGTAGCTCTTATCCGCTGGTCCATCCATCATTTTATGTAAAAAGATTAGTTCGCCATCTTGCTCAACAGCGCCAACATGAATATTTTGCAGACCACTTAATTCTTCTTCTAAGACAGTTAATTCATGATAGTGAGTGGAAAAAAGTGTTTTTGCTCCAATATGTTTATGAATATACTCAATAATAGCTTGTGCTAGCGCCATTCCATCATAAGTTGCTGTTCCACGCCCCAGCTCATCAAAAAGAATCAAACTTTGCGCACTAGCATGACGCAAAGCTTGATTAGCTTCCATCATTTCAACCATAAAAGTAGATTGTCCAGCGATTAAATCATCACTTGCTCCTATTCGCGTAAAGATTTGATCAAAAATCGGTAGCAATGCATTTTTCGCAGGAACAAAGGCTCCTATTTGTGCAAGAACAACGGTTAAAGCAAATTGACGCATGTAAGTTGATTTACCTGACATATTTGGCCCAGTGATTAAAAACATGGAAGTTTCTGTATTCATGGTAATACTGTTTGGAATATATTCTTGCGCTCCTAGCACTTTTTCCACAACAGGATGACGTCCATCAATAATTTCTACAACTTGACCATGTTCTTGCAATTTAGGTCGGACATACTGATGCTTTTCCGCAATACTAGCAAATCCTTGCAAAACATCAACTTCACTGATTGCCTTTGCTAAGCTTTGTAAGTGCTCAATATGTTGCTCCACTAACCTTCTTAGTTCTAAAAATAATTCATATTCTAACTCAACTGATTTTTCCTTAGCTTCTAAGATAGTTGACTGCATTTGCTCTAACTCTTCTGTTCCGTAACGCTCGGCATTTTTCAAAGTAGCTTTGCGAAAATAACGATCTGTAGGTACAGCTGAAATATTGGAATTAGTTACATGAAAATAATAACCATCTTTTCGATTATAATCGATGCGCAGTGTTTTAATGCCTGTTAGCTTACGTTCTTTTTGCTCTAATTCTAAAATCCAGTGTGATCCATTTTTAAGAGCTTGACGATAACGATCTAACTTAGCATTATAACCTTCTTTAATAATGCCGCCTTCTTTTAATGTTAGTGGAGCGTTTTCATCAATGGCTTCCGTAATTAATTCTTGCAATTCTTCATCTGGTGTTATTTGATTTAATAAATTATCAAATTCACCGATATTTATTTCATCTAAAATAAAATGGATTTTTGGTACTTGGTTTAGTGAATTTCTGAGTTGCAGCAACTCTTTGGGATTAATGGTTCCAAAAGAAACTTTGGCAGAAAGTCTTTCTAAATCATAAACTCCTTTTAAACTTTCTTGCAAATCAGCGCGTTCAAAAAAATTGCTAATTAAACTTTCCACCATATCTTGACGGGAAGCAATCTCTACGGCATTAATCAACGGTCGCTCTAACCATTGTTTTAACATTCGCCCACCCATAGCCGTTTTTGTCTCATCAAGCAACCACAATAAAGTTCCATGCTTTTTACCTGTCCGAATCGCTCTTGTTAACTCAAGATTCACTTTGGAAGAGTAATCAATTTTTAAAAATTGTTCTGCTTTATATGAGATTGCTTTTTGTAAATGTCCTAAACCTCGCTTTTGGGTTACACGCAAATAGGTTAATAATTTTTTTGTTGTTTCTATTTCGCTAGCCCCTTTTAAATCTTGAGTTAAGAAGTTGATTTCAGCATCGACTTCTGCTTGAAATTGCTCAGAAAAAACAATCTGTAAACGTTTACTTAATTTTTCTTGCATATTTTCGGGAATAACTGTTCCCAGTACCATTTCTTTGGTTCTTAAAGCAGCTGCTTCATTTAAAACCTCATCTTCATTTGTAAGGACGGTTGATTTTAACTCACCAGTTGACAAATCAGTATAAGCAAAACCAAAACGATCTTTAAAAAACACAATCGCAGTTAGATAATTATTTTCTTTTGCTGTGACCTCTTTACCTTGCAACGTTGTTCCTGGCGTAATAACTTGCACGACTTCTCGTTTAATTACGCCTTTGATTTGCTTAGGATCCTCCATCTGTTCAGCAATAGCAACCTTATATCCTTGATCAACCAAAGTTTCAATATAATTTTGCACAGCATGATGTGGAACGCCGGCCATGGGAATTGGATTTTCCGCATTTTTATTGCGGCTCGTCAAAGTTAACTCTAACAACTGCGCAGCTTTTATCGCATCTTCATAAAATAATTCATAGAAATCACCCATCCGAAAAAGCAAAAAAGCGTCTTGATACTGTTTTTTTAGATCTAAGTACTGCTGCATGCCAGGACTTATTTTTTCTTTATTCAAATTTACATCCTTCCATTTTCTTAGAACCTGTTAACTTATCTCTAGTGAAATGAATTTTTGAGCTATTTTTTCGTAGTTTGAGGCAAAAAACGTAGGTTTAGTGGTTCTAAATCGAGGCTTTTTAACGAAAAAATACGGAAAAATAGCCAAAACTATTCATCGCTTAGAGATCATTAACAGGTTCTTATGTATTTCACTTTCTAATAGATATGTTATATGTTGAAGCAAATCATCGGCATGTTTTAATTTCTCTTTGTATTCCATTATTAATGGATGCTTATTTAGCTCATCATACGAATTATCAGCTGTTTGCTGGTATTTTTTTGTTTTTTTTATTAAATCTAGAAGTTCAAGGTTATTTTCTATTTCTTTATATTCTTGAATGGCTACATCCTGTTCAATCAATAAAAGTAATTCATCTAATTTTCTTGAAATCTCTACATTTTTCACAATTCTCTCCACTACTCTAAGAATCTGTTAACACTCTAAAATCTGTAATCATTATAGCTTTTCAAAAAATAATGGGCAAATACTATTTTTAAAGGCATTTTTTTAATAAAAGATAGATGAATTTAGGCGCTTAATTCGATTAAACATTTGTTCGCTTCATTAACATAAAATTTCATTTTATGTTGGAGATACTTTGAATTGAAGGAGGAAATCAAAATGTTTGATCTAGAAGAAGAGTATCATGTTTATCGACCTTTAGTTTTAAAAATGTATCGAACGTTTGCTAAAAAAACAATGGAGCAGGATGATTTTGAGCAAGAAGCACGGATTATTTTATGGCGGACATTAAAAACATATGATAAAAACAAACGTTGGACCAAAGGGGTTTGCTTTAAATCAAATTTAAAGCGTTGGTTAATTTCCAATTATCGAAAACAACATGCAAAAAAGAGAACAAATGAAAATGGTGAACCGATTGAATTTGTAGTCAAAGAATACTGTGATGCAATATCATATCAAGTGATAAGATGTCCGGATGAAGAACTTATTAAAAAAATGGACTTTATTAATTTTTTTACAGAGTTTATTATCAAGCATTTATCAAAAATGGAAAGAGCAGCATTTATACAGTGGTTTAGCGGAAATAATGCAATTTGCTCTTTTCCATTTAAATCAGAAGAACAAAAAAAGCGAGCTACTATACGCGCAAAGCGTCGATTTAAAAGGTATTATCGCGATTTTTTTAATTAATTCAATTTTTTTGATTATTTAGCTTTATGATGCAAAAAACTGTGTAGTAAACTTTCTACTACACAGTTTGATCTAAAGAATTCTTCTAAAACGATGTAATCAATTAACTCCAAAAAACAGGTGGTTGCTTAACATTCCCAGCTCTTACATTTCTCATTTTTGCTTCTTCTACTTTTTTCATGGATAAAGCCCTCTTTGTCTTATTTTTAATTATTTTTATATAATAATAAGTTTTATGGTATTTACTGCAAGTTATGATAACAGAAGATTTTAAAAAGCTTAACAAAACATAAATCATTTTCACAAAAAAGACGATTTTTTTAATAAAAAAAAGATATCCAATGTATAAAATCGAATATCTCTTTAAATATTTGTCCATGATATCAAATATTCCACAATAGGAATAAATATAGTCAATTAATTATGCTTTAACTACATTAGAAGCTTGAGGTCCACGAGCGCCTTCTTCAATATCAAAAGTTACTGATTGACCTTCCTCTAATGATTTAAAACCATCACCTTGAATAGCTGAGAAATGTACGAATACATCGTTTCCATCTTCACTAGTGATAAATCCAAATCCTTTTTCTGAGTTAAACCATTTAACTGTACCTGTTGCCATAAACAAATTCCTCCTTATGTGCTTACACACATTGATTAATGCAATTATTACTTGATGTTGACTTAGGAGGTGTTCATGAAAAACAACTGCTTAAATCTCATCAGAAAATTACTCCATAAGTATAACATAATTTAAAATCCATGCAAATTTTGGGGATCTGCAATTCGGAAAGTAAAAAAGTAGCTATTTAAACCATCTAAACCCTCTCCAGCACTTTATCAAGTTTTTCCTTAATATCTGGTGGTGCTTTCGAATATAAGTGCAAAAATTGCAAAAAAGCAAAAATTGCAAAAAATTCTCCCGCATAAATTATTACTGATTTTGGTTTTTTTACTTTATATTTTTTGATAAGCACGGGAAGTGACTTACCACCATAAGCTTCGCCTTCCT
>JAIRWP010000042.1 GCA_031268845.1 Lactobacillales bacterium
GAAGTTAAAAAGATTATTTCCAAAAGAATTGTATACGATTAAAAAATCTGGAGTAGTTGGAAAATACAAAGGAGATATTTTTAATAAAACAGAGAATGAGAAATTATATACAGATGCGATAATAAACGTAACATTTGATAGAGCATTGTTTAAAATAGCAGATAAGCTTAAATTTGATAATAAATTTCTTAATAGCATGTTAAAAGAAATACCTGTTTTTAAAGGTAAAGAGATCATGTCTGCACGTGATCTTAGAGAAGAATTTTATAATAAAGGTGTGACTTTAAGATTTGGAGAAAAATTAGTTAAATATGTTAAGTATAAGCGTAGTTCATCAAAAGCAAGAGAAGGCTCTCACTTATTCATAAAGGAAAATTTACAAGAAAAAATGAGCGACTGGGAGAAATTTGGGATACATTATGACGATAAAGATGAGAATGTCCCACTTGCGGCAATAAAGACTTATGAGAGCCTTACATCTTCTGGAATTGAAAAGATTGTTAAGATACTTCCTAATGAAATATTATTAATTAACGATGTAGAAAAGGAAGTTAAGGTAAAAGCCAGTGTCACTACTGAACTTGAAAATGGTGAAATTGTAGCTGAAGATAATGATGAATACATGGTTACAAATGTAATTTGGGATGGTCAATCACTAGCTGATACCTCATTATTTGATGGTGAATCTAAGAAACAGAAGGGCATGATGTTACTACGGAATAGTTTTTTTAAGTCATGTGGATTTAACACGAATATACAGAAATGGTTTGATGATAAATTTGGTGATAACAAAAATGAGTTTATTCTAGATATGTTTGGGCATAAGGTAAAACGAACAGATATAAAATTGATAACCACACCAAGTAGCTTAAAATTCTTGAAATTTTACGATAAATTTCCTGGTGCTGATATTTATACGAAGAAAAAAGAGTGTTATGAAAGATGGCTTAAAAATATATCAGATGAATTTGGTGTCTGTAAACATGAAAGTGCCAGTCCATTCGGGGAATCTCATCAGTTATCCTATCAGATTATAAATTCTTTACCGTTAAGCAGAAGTAAAGTCAAACTATTATTAAAAAATGAGTTAGAGCACATAGGAAAGATGAAAAATGATGTTGCTTATTTTAAGTCTACAATTAATCTAAAAAACCCCATATCTTCACCCTCTGATGCGTTAATGTTAATGCTATTAAACGTTAATCACAAAATGTGGGATACAAAAATGATCAAAGATTATGTCAAAGACAAAGTCGATAATTACATAGCTAACCTCAGAAAAGGACATATAAAAGTAAAAGGAAGTGATTATGCTGTTCTATTTGGCAACCCCTTAGAAATGTTGCAATATGCTATGAATGGAGAGATTAACGAAATACCCTTAAAAGGTAAGCAGATATATTGCAGTAGATATGCAGATGGTGAAAAATTAGCAGGATTTAGGAACCCGCACATTACAATGGGTAATGTTCTTGTTGCTGAAAATAAATACAAAGAAGAATTTACTACTTATTTTAATCTAACTGATAATATTGACCTTCCAAATAAGTCTTGCAAAATGAGATCAAATGTATTATAATACGCGTATGAAAACTAATACAATAAATGCAATGAAATTATCACCTGAAGAACAAGCGTTTTTACGTGTGATGATTATTCGTCAATACGAAAAGGGAAAAACGCCTAAAGAGATTATGGACATTCTCGACTTGAAACCGAGACTTGTCTATTTAACTATACGCAAGTACAGCTTGGGCGGAGAAGAAGCTATCGCACTGAAGACAATGGGCCGCCCACAACACTCCAACAATATTTTGACGCCGGAACAGGAAAAAAAGATTCAGCACGAAGTTAAGACCAGCACTCCCAATGCACACAAACTGGGTGGTTTTTTATGGGACATGCGAAACTTGATCGCGCTCATAGCGTTACTTTTTGCAATAAATGTAAAACGCTCTACTTTGGCTGCCTACACCGAGCGTTGGGGATATACTCCGCAGCGTCCAATTATTTACAATCGCAAGCAAAATCCAGGAGAAGTTAAAAAGTGGCTTGAAATAACATATCCGGCGATAAAAGTTCGAGCAAAAGCTGAGAAGGCAGAAATTTACTGGAGTGATGAGACAGGAGTGCAAAACAAATGCAACAAACAACTAGGATACGCACCCAAGGGTGAAACGCCGGTAACAAGGTTGACTTCTGACCACAAAATTCGAGTAAACATGATTTCAGCAATCAACAACCAAGGCAAGCTGCGTTTCATGATTTACGACCAGACGATGACACAACAATTGCTCATGGTCTTTATGAAGCGACTGATAAAGTCAACCGACAAGAAAGTTTTTCTCATCTTGGACAATTTGAAAGTTCACCACGGTAAGGCAGTTTTGCAACCATGGCTCGACGCAAACAAGGATAAAATTGAAGTGTTTTACTTGCCGTCCTATTCGCCTGAGCTGAATCCTGATGAGTATTTCAACGGAACGCTCAAAAAGACACTTGAGCAATGCGGAGATTCCACTAATTTGAAAAAATTCAAAAAGAACGTACATAAAACCGCCGTCAAAATTCAGCGCAATCAAGATGTAATTGCCAATTTCTACAAGGCTCCTGATATAACTTACGCAGCTTGAACAATTTGCAAGACTTATTTGGAAGGTCAATATATAGCGAGAACGTATGGAGGCCGGGACAGGAATTTTCGTGGAGAAAGTTTTTGGGCAAGAGGCTATTACGTTTCGACAGTGGGTAAGGATGAAGAACGAGTAAAAGCTTATATCCGAAACCAAGAAGACGAAGATAAGAAAAGCGACCAATTGCAGCTCTGGAGTTAGTGCGCTTTGAGCGCTCATATTTGACCGCTTTGAGCGATTCTCAAAATACAAGCCCCCGGCTATGCCGGGGGTAAGGTGACTAAGCAGCAAGGTCAATTTTGTTCTTGTTGACTTTTTGAGTAGCAAAAGAGTTCTCATTGATGGGAACGAGCGTATCAAAGAGCTGGACTGAGTCAGCAATGAGTTTGTCGATAAGATTCTTGCTTCTGCATACCGAATTGGGAACAAACACTACCTCGGCACATTCCAGCTTCGTCTCGTAAATCTGGCCATATGGCGTTTTTTTGTATATCCGTTTCCATTCTTCTTCCGGCA
>JAIRWP010000047.1 GCA_031268845.1 Lactobacillales bacterium
TTATTTCCAGAAAGTTGCTCCACAACATCACACGAACAAAGGCTCATTGGCAAGGAAAAGGATGGAAAATTTTTCTTTTTGAAAAGACATTTTTGGGACATTTTCAAATGTTATTGACATTATGGAAACAAGTTAACAGGCTCTAATATTCACCACTAAAATCAAAATGATCGTCCATCTCCAACCATTCCTTTGACAAAAATTTCCGATTATTTATTTTTATTTCTTCGGATGCATATGGTCTTTTCATAAATTTGATAATTTCTTGATCCAGTGCAACCCAGCCACGTTTACCTATATGAATTGTATCGTACATAAAATAAGGTTCGCTATTGCGATCTACAAAGTCTACAACATGATTAAAGCCCTGCGAATTTAGTTGATATTTAATTTTAGAAGCAAATTTTTTCATCATAGATTGCCTAAGTCCAGTATGTTTCATCCATTTGCCATTAACAGGCGGAATAACAAATAAAACTTCATTATGATTTTGAGCAAATTGATTTAAAATTAACTGAAAGTCATTGTACTCCACACCATGCAAAAAATTGGTTTTAGCCTGAAAATTCTTTAAACGCTTAACACCAACGCCGACATCATATTTAAAAATAGTATCATTAATGCCGTAAGGATTTGATTTGGACTGCTTTTTGCCTAATGCATAAGCTAAACGATCTAGTTTTTTACGATCATATTTATCTGGCAAGATTTTTTCGAGACTTTTTATACTCTTGAAATTAATTGGAATAAACATTTTCTGAAATAAAATATCTTCTGCATTTAAAAAATGATATTGTAAATTGGTGATAACTTTTAAATACATCTCAGGGCAATCTCCCTGTAAAAGAGAATTCAAACTTTTTTGCAGAATCAGATTTCTTTTTACTGCTGAAAAACTTAATAAACGTTTTGCTATAAATTTTGTGATTGCATCAGAAGAATCAGCATTTTTAATAAATCCATAAAGATCTTTTGAGGTGATATATCTGTTAAATGCAGAAGAATTCATTCCTCCAAGCGAAATTACCTTGCCCTGCTTATTTTTTTTGGTTTTAAACCATTGAGGAGAAAAAATAAAAACAAGCTTTCGATCTTTCAACTCACGATCCAAAGTATCCACACAAAAATAATGCGCTAAACAATGCGTTCCATTAAAACCAATTAAAAATGGCCTATAGTCGCGTTTATACTTATCTGCTAAAACACTAGGATGAAATGGATCGAATCGATTTAATTCTGAAGAGCCCATAACCAGCAAATATTTTTTATTTTCCAATGCTTGATGCTTAATATCATCATTAGTATAAACCTCAACCGAACTGGCAAGATTTGCAAATTTATCAGTTTCTTTTTCTGTATATTGGCGAGAGCGATTAAACGGTGAAAACAATAAAATCGCAACTAAAATAAAAGCACAAAAAAGTGGTCCTAGTGCCTTTAAAACAGATATTTTACGCATTAACTTTTTCCTCAATTCGCATCGCAATTTTAGCAGCGGTATTCCAATCATCACGATCCATCTCAGAAGGTGGCAATGAAAGATTAAATTTATTTTCTAGCTCCACAATCAACATAATCGCTCGCATCGAATCCAAAAGACCCTCTTCAAATAAATCAAGATCTTCATTAAAACGAAAATCATCCGCCCCTGTTATTTCTTCAATTATGTTAAACACTTCTTCTTTCATTTTTAAAACTCCCTACTTTAAAATGTCATCAAAAATTCCTGAAAAAATTAAAAGTCCAAAAAAAACAGCATGCATCGTTAAAAAAATATTTAAGCAATCCATCAATTTATTTTCGGGAATTAAACCTTTATGTTTTTTCTTAAAGCGAATCCATGCATCTGTTGCACACATCAGCAATGCATGAAAAAGTCCATAAGCTACAAAATACCAAGTAAATCCATGCCACAAGCCCATTAATAAAAATAATGCAAAATAACTAAGATTACTTATTTTCACTGATGATTTTATCAATTTCTTTTTCACTAACCAATAAACTAAGCGCATATAAACAAAATCACGAAACCAAAAAGATAGCGACATATGCCAACGATTCCAAAAATCTTTAATATTTTTTGATAAAAATGGCAAATGAAAATTTTTCGGCGTTTCATAGCCCATAATATAACTAACGCCAACGGCAAAAAATGAATAACCTGCAAAATCAAAAAATAAATACATGCTATAAAGATACATGTATACTACTAAATAAAAGAAAGAGCCCCGTACCGCCTCGTATCTAACAAAACCTAAAAATATCGAATCAAAATCTAAAAACTGCGCGATTAAAAATTTATATAAAAAGCCTAAAAAAATATAGAAAATACCTTTTTCCAAAAAGCGCAGATAATCTTTCTTAACGGGTTCATGTAGCTCTTTTTGAAACCTGCGAAACCGATCAATCGGACCACTTGAAATCGTAGGGAAGAAATATAAAAAATAAAAAAAATCACCAACTGGAACTTTTTTAATCAAATTGTCCCTTAACTCCATAATAATATTGACCGTTTTAAAAGTGACATAAGAAATACCTAAAAATCCCAAAATGGAAGAATGCCCCCAAAAAACTGGCCACACTTTAACACAAAATAAAGGAACTAATGATAGTAAAAGAACGGTAATAAACACCCAAGTAGCATCTAATTTCTTCTTTTGTCGATACCATTCATAGCCTTTGATCAAAAAAAGCTGCCAAACACCAAAACCAAGCAAAGCTGCGCCAGATTTTAAATTCTTTCCCCCAAAACTTATCCATAAAAAAGACACGGTAAATAAACTTTGATAGATCATCACTTTTTTGCCAAAAGTTTGAGCAATAATCAGTGGAACTAAAGCAATTCCTAGTAATACAAAATAAACAGGCGATTCATATGGTATCATTTAAAATTTCCACCTACTTTAAGTAGTTTTTCACTCAATAGCTTCCGATCAATTTTTCCATTATGATTTAGTGAAAATTTATCCATCAAAACAAAACGTTGCGGCATCATATAATCCATAATTTCTAAAATTAGTCGTTTGCGAAGAGATTTAACAAATTGCTTTTCATCTGCAACCTTCTCATTAGGAACAACAACCGCAACTAAAGCACGAACTTTGTTATCTGCATTAATTTGCGGCAAGATCACTGCTTTGTTCACCTCAGCAAATGCAGCTAAATGTGCTTCAATATCTTGAAGTTCAATTCTAAATCCGTTCATCTTAATTTGAAAATCAATCCGTCCATCGTAGAATAACTGTCCGGTGCCATCGATTTTCCCAGCATCGCCTGTATAATAAGCTGATCTCTTATCAACCGTAGCAAAAACCGCTTGTGTTTTGATATCATCTTGATAATAACCTTTGGCTACAGAATCTCCAATAATCACAATTTCGCCGCGCTCACCGAAAGACACTTTTTGCCTTGTCTTAGGATCATGAATTTGAATTTCAACTCCTGGTTTGGCTTTCCCTAATGGCAAGCGATCATGCTTAGTCAAAAGATCTTTAGTAACCTTAAGTTGTGTAACCGAGCCCGTTGCTTCAGTAGGCCCATAAGTGTTCCACACCGTAGCATCTGGAAAGCGCTCCAACAATTTTTGCGCGGTTTTTATTGTTAACTCTTCACCACAAAAAATAAACTGCTCAAGTTTGCGATGCTTCTTTTGCACAAACGATGGATCCAGCAAGCAAATATCAACAAATGACGGCGTTGAAATCCAAGTATTGATTCCCGTCGTATTTAATCGCTCAAACAAATACTTAAAATTCGTCGTCTCCTCCCTTGATAAACTAACCAAAGTTCCGCCACTAAGCAAGGTCGGATAAATACTAAAAATTGATAAATCAAAGGAAAACGGCGCTTGCAGTAACACTTGATTTTGCTCAATCTGCTTAAAATCATGCATCATCCACTCAGTAAAACTTAATAAATTATTATAGCTAACCTCAACACCCTTTGGCACACCAGTCGTTCCTGAAGTGTAAATTATATAGTTGGTATCTTCATCATGCACCATATCTTTTAAATCTGTTATAGGCTTTTCTGCGTCAAATAACTCACGATAAAACACTTGATATTGAGACAAAAAGGCTTTTAACTCATCATCCAGTTCTTTTTGCAAAGTCACAATAATGGCATAGGGCTTGCAAGCTTCAATAATCATCTTTACACGT
This sequence comes from Lactobacillales bacterium, assembly GCA_031268845.1. Taxonomy (GTDB): domain Bacteria; phylum Bacillota; class Bacilli; order Lactobacillales; family Streptococcaceae; genus JAIRLR01. Next base: position 4,161 of record JAIRWP010000047.1, read on the forward strand.
GCAAATGGTGAATGGGAATCAACCGGCACATAAGCATACCCTGCCATATTTGCTCCTAACAAAGACGCTAATGTATAAAAATCACTCTCGCCATAAACCAATACAGGACCTTTACTTAAAGAAGGTTTTGTTAAAATATTTGCCACGCTAGATATTGCACGCCAAAGTTCTTTATAGGTATATTTTTCTTTACAACTTGCAAAGGCAATTGTTGATAAATGATTTTCAACTACTTGGTGCAGTCGTTCTAAAATTGAATGCAACAAAAATCCCCCTTAAAATTCATTATAAACAAATCCGCCTCCACTGAAATTTTTGTAATGAAAAAGGTATAACAACGCTAGAATAATCGCTGTATAAAATAAAGTCTTGGCAATAAAAATCCATATTTCTTTTGCTTTATTCATTTATAAACCTCATTCCTTCTAACTAAAATTGTAAAATCAACTCACAACAAAAACAATGAGACTTGGGACTGATCTTTAATTTAAATTTAAAAAATGCACAGATGATTAACCAACTGCAAATTTGTAAGAATTACCTTCTTTTCTTCTTTTTAAATTGTTTTTGCGCTTTTTTCATCATGGATTTCATCGCAAATTTTCCAATTTTCCCTTTAATGCCACCACCAAAAGGATTTTGCATATTGCCACCCATTCCCATATTCGCCGTTCCAGGCATACTTGGCATTTGTCCCATGCCCATACCTTCTAGCATTTTATTCATATCACCATTTATCATCATTTGCATTGCTTTTTTAGCTTCATTAAAGCTTTTAATCATTTTATTAACATTCACAACTGTATTACCTGACCCTGCAGCAATTCTGCGTCTACGACTAGGGGTTAAAATATCCGGATTTTCCCGCTCTTTAGGCGTCATTGACAGCACCATCGCGCGTTTTCTTGCAACATCTTTCGGATCAACTTTAACATTATCCAAGCCAGGCATTTGATTCATTCCCGGAATCATTTTAATCAAATCTTCCATTGGCCCCATATTGCTTACCTGATCCAGCTGATCGATAAAATCGTTAAAGTTAAACGTATTCTCCCGCATCTTCTCAGCCATTTCTTGCGTTTTTTTCTCGTCAAACTCACGTTCAGCCTTTTCAATTAACGTCAGCATATCACCCATACCAAGAATCCGTGAACTCATACGATCAGGATGGAAAATTTCAAGATCCGTTAATTTTTCTCCGGTCCCGGCAAATTTAATTGGAGCATCAGTAATGCTTCGAATCGAAAGTGCAGCCCCACCACGTGTATCACCATCAAGTTTGGTAATAATAATCCCAGTAATTCCAAGCTTCTCATTAAAACTCTGAGCAACATTAACCGCATCTTGCCCAGTCATTGCATCCACAACCAACAAAATTTCTGTTGGACTAGCTAATTCTTTGATCTGTTTTAACTCATCCATTAAAGTTTCATCAATATGCAAACGCCCTGCTGTATCGATTAGCACATAATCATTCTTTTTCTCATGTGCCAATGCCAAACCTTGGCGAACAATCTCTACTGGATTTTCATTTACGCCCATATCAAAAACAGGGACAGCTAACTGCTCCCCTAATGTTTTTAATTGATCCACCGCTGCTGGCCGGTAAACGTCGGCTGCAATCATCAACAAACGCGCCTTTTCATTACTCATTAAATGCTTAGCTAACTTCCCAGCAAAAGTCGTCTTTCCCGCACCTTGCAACCCCACCATCATAATGGTCGTTGGAATTTTGGGTGATTTTTGCAACTCAGCTGTTTTTAAGCCCAACGTTTTTGTTAACTCTTCATCAACAATCTTAACAATCTGTTGCGCTGGATTTAGTGTTTCTAAAACTTCTGCGCCAATAGCTCGTTTTTGCACATTTCGCGTAAATTCTTTAACCACCGGCAACGCCACATCAGCTTCAAGTAAAGCCAAGCGAATCTCACGCATCATCTCTCTTACATCTGCTTCTGATACTTTTCCTTTGCCACGAATTTTCTTCATCGCTTGTTGTAAGCGCTTAGTCAAGCCTTCAAATGCCATATCAATCTCCTTTATCAGCTTTAGTATTTATATTCTCTACCATTCTCTTTTTCCAGCTTATAAATCACACTTCTTTGAATCATTTTGGAATCTTCAAAAAAATTTATCAGACTTCCCATAATTTCTCCGCCATTTTCTTTATCTTCTAGCAATTCTTCTATTTTATCTAATATCTGATCTTCGCGTTCTTCATCATAAATAGGTAAATTATGTTCATACTTATACTCACCAATCTTTTTGGAAATTTCCACGCGCTTTTCAAGTATCGGTAATAAGTCCATATACAACTTATCCATTTCTTTACGAAGTTCTTCCATTAACATAACATCCTCTCATTTCCTTATAATCAACCCTATAACACATTTTTAAAAATTCAACTAATTGTACCAGGCAATGCCTTCATCTCTCCAGCCTAGTTCTTTTGTGGCTTTAACAACTTCATTATAGTTAGTTGTAAACATATGTTCCTGATTTCCGTGTTCATTACACATACGGTATACAGGGATACCTCCACCTTCTTCAAAGCCTAAACCTAAAACATAGAAAGCAACTCCCTCATCATCCCAACCTTTACCAACTAAATAATCGCGTTCATTAGAATTCGCTGTGTATAAATGCTCCCCACTATTCCTGTCATAC
>JAIRWP010000022.1 GCA_031268845.1 Lactobacillales bacterium
GCGCTTCTTCATAAGTATGTCCCTTTGCGAGGTATTTTAAGACCATTTCTCGCGTGTCTTTAGAATATGCCATTGTTTAATTATACTACAGATTGTTTTAAATCGGAACAGCTATAGCTATGTAAATAAAATTAATATGTTCTATGAGCTGTTAACAAACTTTTAGTAGTTCCTAAAATTTTTATACTAATTCCACAATCCTAGAACAGTTTTTAAAAACATTTGGATCATGTGTTACGATGACAATCGTTTTTCCTTTCTTATTCATTTCCTTTAGTAGATTTAACACCTCATCACGATTCTTGGAATCTAAGGAGCCAGTTGGCTCATCAGCCAGAACAATCTCACTTGGCTTAATCAACACTCTGGCAATGGCAATTCGTTGTTGCTCTCCACCAGAAAGTTCAAATATTTTGTGTTTTTCATAATCCTTCAAGCCAACTTTAACCAAAGCCTCTGAAAGAATGGTTTGTTTTTCTTGCTTACTAACTTTACGGTATTTTAAAGCTATTTGTAAATTTTCTTCAACTGTTTCTGTTTCAATCAAGGCAAAATTTTGAAATAAATAACTAATTTTTTCGCGAATTTTTTGCTGTGCTTTTTTTGTATTTGCTTTTATATTTTTTTCACCAAAAAAGAAATACTCTCCTTTATCAAAATCTTCGATTAAACCTAAAATATTTAATAATGTCGATTTTCCTGAACCACTTGAACCAACTAAAGCAATCATTTCTCCAGCATTAATGGTTAGATTAAACTGGTTAAATATTTGCTTACTCCCGAACTTTTTTTCCAAATTAGTTAATTTTATCATTGTTATTCACCTTTCAGTAAAGACACTAAATTTCTCTTTTCTTCACGCATAATTGTTAAAAAAATTATGATCGTTTCAAGCAAAATAATTGTTAAGGCCATCGGCATAACAAACAGCGACTTCCCAAATAAACAAATTGCCAAAATTTGGATCAAATAAAAACCAAAAATTAAACTAAATTCAATTTTGTAGCGATCAAACATTTTAACTCCTAGCAATCGTTCAACGGAAAGTTTTTTCTTTTTACTTTGAATGATGCAGATTAGTAAAAAGACTAAAGCAAAGATATTTAATATCACTATAAAAAACAAAATCATGCTAAAAATTCCTATACTACCTTTAGTGTACATAATATAATTCCCAATAATCGCATTAACTGTTGAAAATTTTAATTTCACCTTGTTTTTTTTCATCAATTTTTTAATTTTTTCGCGATTTTTTTTGGTGTTCGTAACCTTCATGGGACAACTTTCATTCGTGTTTCCGCAAAAACTCAGTTCACTAAAAAGTACATTTTTTTCGTTGAACAGCATAAAAATAGGCTTCGTAAAATTCTCTTTAATTTCAGAGTTATACGGAAACACAGAAAAATGCTTATTATCATAGTAAAACAAGCGCACCGGTAATTCTTCAATCACTGTTGTTTTCATTTCTTTTGAGCTTAACTCGCTAAACAGAAGGCACTGACACAAATATTTCATCTTTGCTTTATTATGAGACAAAGAGTTTGGAATTAAAAATTCGCGAATATTATCATTTGCCGACTTGTATTTGATGGGCAAGGTCTTAAAAAAATTATGGTTAATGGTCATCATTTCATATTTTTCTTCGGGTTTGAAAATATTTTTCTTTTGCTTCCTTTCTTCTACAACTAAGTTTTTATTTGGATCTACCACACTGCTGCGGATGTACATTGCCTTAGCTTGCTTTTCTAAATCAAGAAAAAGTTGTGCGCATCTCTTACGATACCTTTGTTCACTAAGTTTAAAATCTAGTCCATCATCATCTTCAGAGACGTAGGCAGTTTCAACAGTTAACAACTCTCCATGCTTATTCCATGCTTGATTTAGCTGATATTGCTTGACTAAATCACCGATTCCACCTGAAATCATAAATAATAATAAAGTTGAGAATAGTGCCAGCAAAAATTTAATAACAAAACAAGCTAGATTACCGCATTTAAAATTCAAAAACTGTTTTAATAATCTACCAATAGTCACTTTTCTTATCACCAGATAAACAAAGCAGTTTGCTATTAAAAAGACTGCCAAAATCAAAAGTTGCACTAAAAATAACATCAACAAAAAGTGTTGCGGTCGATAGTGAAAATAAGCAATAATTCCTAAATCAACTAAAAAACAAGCCCCAATGAGCATAATCACATTTTCTTTGATAAATTCGCCAAAAATAGCAAGATCACTTATCCCATTTAGCTTCTTCACCCCAATACTTTTAATAGCCAGCAAAGGAGCATAAGTCGTAACGATGATTAGCACCAGAAAGCTAAGAATAATAATTAGAGCAAAAATCATTACATATCTGTTGATTAACACAATTACATGACCACTAGAAGCAGTTAACAATTCTTTTTCATTTATCGAAAAAAAAGCACTAAGTTTTTTTGTGATTCTCTCCTTATTCATGATTTGCGTCGAAACTATCGAATAAGTTCCATTCAAAGATTTGCTGGAATCTGAGTAATAATTTTCTAATGATTTTAAAAAAATTTTATCTCTTTTGGAAAAAGTAGGAATTACCCCTACTTGATGCTTACTTTTTGTATCAAAATTAGCATAGATATTCCAATTATTTTTAAATAAATCTTTATTTGGCAGATCAAATTGTTGAAAAGGAAAACTTTTTCTATTAAAAATCACCGATTTAACTACAGTATCGTCATTTGTATAATCTGTTTTAAAAACTGAAACCTTTTCTTCTTTTGATAATTTTGATAAAAAAGCCAACTCTTCAGAAATTGTGTGACTTGAATGTCTGATATAAAAATGAAACGAACCACCAGGATTCATTTCAATTGCTTCGATTCTGATTCTATCCTTGGTTTGATAAACATTTATTAACAGGAAAGCAGAACAAAAAACAAAAAATAACAAACACGCGGATACAACTTTTTTCATATTCTTCCATCCTTTATTTTTATGAACAAACAATCAATCTCCTCCAACTGTAAAAAAGAGGTTAATTGATGCAACGCTCAAAAAAGTTCTTTTAAATAAGTAGCTTCAAACGCTTTTATTTTATACATTATTGTTCCAAAAAAAATCCATTCTAGTTGGAGGAAAATGAAAAAGTTTTGCTTGAGCCCAAGCTCCAGGATTATTTACGGCACGCTGTAGATCGTCACCACGTTTGACAGATGCACTATGTCTGTTTGATCCATGAAAATAATCGGAAAAACCAAAATTCCCACTCCAACCTATACCATAATTCCATTCTCCACCACCAACACTGTCAGCCAACACAAAACCAGAAAAAGCAAAACCAGAAAGAATACTTAAAGCTACTAAAAATCTCTTAAATTTTTTCATCAAAAACATTCCTTTAAAAATTAAATTTCACAACAAAAATAACCCACCAAATCCATCTTCCTTCAAGGTGCATTTGCTCGGCACAAAATACTTTCTTCAATTTTCAAAAAATCTATGCAGTCGTTGCTCGTTGCTCGTTGCTCGTTGCTCGTTGC
>JAIRWP010000009.1 GCA_031268845.1 Lactobacillales bacterium
AGCTGGAAGGTTTTAAGAAGCGAACGAACCCTCGCATTTACGATCTGTACGACGTTTTCTGCGCCGTTTTATATGTTGTCAAAACTTACCTGCCAATGGCGTGCACTGCCTCACGATTATCCTCGCTGGGCAGCAGTTTACAGACATTTCAAACAATGGAAAACTCCGCGAGCAGATGGTAGCACATTACTTGAAAAACTTTTAAAAAAACTGTAACTAACCTTCGTGAAGCTGATGGCCGTAAGGCAGATACCACGTTTTGCATTGTGGACGCGCAGAGCGTTAAAAATGCTGATACTGCCGAAGAAAAAGGGTATGATGGTGGCAAGCCAAGTAGGTACATCTTGCCTAAACTCTGTCAAACTTCCGTTCGCCAATCGTTAAGGCAATTCGCAAAAGTTTCCGGAATCAAGCGTCACATTGCTGTTGATACCAATGGTTTTCCTCATGCAATTCATGTAACAACAGCGAATATTTCTGATAAAGCCGGAGCGATCGAGATGTTTGAAGAATCTCGAGATCGTGCTTCTTTACCTAGAGTAGAAAATATTCTTTTGGATGGTGGCTATACAGGACAGCCGTTTGCGGATAAAATTAGAGAGATTTTAAATTGCTCCGTTGAGGTTGTAAAGCGCTCAGATGTTGGTATGTTTAAAGTAATTCCGAAGCGCTGGGTGGTGGAGCGATGTTTTGCTTGGCTTGAGAAATCTAGACGGTTGTTCAAGAATGTGGAGCGAAAGATTCCTACAAGTAAGCAGATGGTCGTCCTGGCCTTCTTAGCTATTTTTATAAAAAGATGAGATCGTTAACAGGTTCTTAGAGCTTGTTAAGAATTTTCTTTCTTTTTAGCATTGTCAGCTTTTAATTTCTCTTCTCCTAAAATTTTTTCCCAAGCGTTTTTATAATTTTCATCGACTCCCCCAATTCCAAATTTATATGTACTGGCTTTTGCACCTACTTTAGCATAAAAGCTCTCGACACTCTCTCCTGGTGTTTCAATTTCTTTACCGTTTACCGTAACTTTACCAGGCTTTTCACCGGTTTTTTTATTAACTGTCGATTTAATCACACTTGAGTCTAAACTAAATTTTTGCTCCAAGCCTAAAATATTTGGATTTGCTGCATTAATTGCATAAACCAAGTAAGCTAAATATTGTGAATTATTTGTAAAGCCAGACATTTTACCCATAGAACGATTATCATCATAGCCTGACCATGAACCAATCGTAATTTTTGGTGTGGAAACGACTAACCAAGCATCAATATAATCGTCACTTGTCCCTGTTTTTCCAACCCAATCTCCACTAACCGCATTATTTTCCAAAAACTCTTTAAACTGTGTCGTTTTCTTACTATTGATAACTTCGCGCATAAGATCGTTTATAATCGAAGCTGTTGCTTTAGAAAACACTGAAGTTGGTTTAATTTTATGTTGATAAATTACCTTACCATTTGCTTCAGTAATTTTTTCAATCAAGTATTTTTTTTGATAAACTCCGCCATTTGCCAATGTTTGAAAGCCGTTGACTTGCTGTGCTACCGTTGTTTCAGCACCGCCTCCCATTGGCAAAGATTCAATATTATAATCTGCAATCTCAAAGCCCATTTTCTTCATGTAAAGTGAAGGATCTTCCTGGGAGCGCAGTGTTTTATATACCCAATAAGCAGGAATATTCCATGATTCAGATAAAGCATCTTTCGTTGATACAAATTCATCTGTTCCTTTGGAATCAACATGCATAATATCTTTGCCATTTGCATATTTCGTTGGATAGTTAGAGATTCTACTTTCTGAACCAATCAATCCACTTTCAATTCCTGGTCCGTAAACAAGCAGAGGCTTAATTGAAGAGCCAGGGGAACGTTTTGTAGCAAAGGCATGATTATTTTGATTATTTTGGTAATTACGACCACCCACAAAACCAATAACCGCTCCAGTAGCATTATCCATTAAAACATTACCGCATTCCACATTTGCACCCAGTAAATAGCCATAGCTATAAACAGCGTTCTGCATAGTATTATAGATATTTTCATCAATTGTTGTTGTCACTTTTAAGCCTGAATATCGCAGTTTTTTCTGCGCTAGCTCCGTATATTTCTCATATGTCTTTTTATCATTGATGTCAGCTTCCTTTAAATGATCTTTTTTGGCTAATTCACAAGCTAAAATATCAGTTGCCTCTTGAAGCACTGTGTAATAAAGATAGCCTTCTGTATGTTTTGTCGTCTCTTGATGTTGAATAAAATCCTGCTTTAAATCATATTTTTTTGCTTTTTCATATTCTTTCTTTGTAATGTAGTGGCTGCGATACATATTAAATAAAACCATTTTTTGACGATTTAGTCCAAAGCGCAAATTACCATCTGATTTTAAATTGCCATTGCCATCATAAGGACTGTAAACAATCGGACTTTGTGGCAATCCAGCAATAAAAGCTGCTTGGGGAATCGATAGCTTTAAAGCCTTCTTATCAAAAATTCCCCGAGCTGCCTCTTCAACACCAGCAATATTTTCACCTTTGCTATTGCGTCCAAATGGTGAAACATTTAAATATGCTGTTAAAATTTCTTTTTTTGAAAAATTTTTTTCAATTTGCTTAGCAATTAAGATTTCATTAACTTTTCGTTTAAAAGTTGTCTCTGAGGAAAGAATTTGTTGTTTTACCAACTGTTGCGTTAATGTCGACCCTCCAGAAGTACCACCTAAGCCAATCATATCTGATAAAATTGCCCGAAAAACAGCCTTGGGGACCCAACCTTTATGCTCATAAAAGTGTTCATCTTCTGTACTGACCACAGCTTTTTTGACAAAATCTGAAATTTCATTATTTTTTACCCGTGTTCGCACCAAATCACTTTTAATCGTTGAAATTTCATTTCCATTTGCATAGTTTAATGTTGAAACTTCAGAGATTTGATTAATCTCTTTCATTAGCTGCGTTTTTGCTGGCATCTCTGATTTTGAAACTAGATATGTAAAATAGCCCACACCAATCCCTGCAAGTAATGAAACGAGTAACAAAATAATTACTACACCAATCATAAACAACGCACGCATTACCCGCAAACTGATATTTAAACCAATTAAAACTTCTTTGAAACTTTTCTTTTGTTGCTTGTTGTTCATGACTTCCTCTTTTTTGAAAACCTTTTTGTTATCTGTAAGAATGTATTAACGATTTAAGTATAGTCGATTAACTTAGAAAATTGATACTAAAATTTACTGTTTAAAAATATTTTTATCATTGTTCAACGATAGTTGCTAGATCATCCATCATTTACAAGTCAAATTCGCTTTTTTATTTGCTATAATGAAGGGCAAAATTGATAAGAATTTTCTAGCAGAAAGGATATTAAAGAATTGAACGAAAAAGATTTGGTGACTCGTGCTTTGGCAACAGCTCTTAATGGACAGTTAGCTTTAGAGGAAATAAAAAATTTACTAGAAAATCCTAAGTCAGCAGTACATGGAGATGTGGCTTTTCCTGCATTTTTTTTAGCAAAAATTTTGCGCAAAGCACCAAATATAATTGCTAGTGAGTTGGCGGCAAAAATCACAGCTGATGATTTTGAAAAGATCGAAGTTGTCGGTCCTTATATTAATTTTTTTATGAACAAAAAAAAAGTTAGTGCTAAAGTTTTGCAACAGATCCTTTCTCAGGGAACACATTTTGGCGATTTTAATGAAGGCGATGGTCGCAATATTGTGATTGATATGAGTTCGCCAAATATTGCCAAACCTTTTTCCATTGGGCATTTGCGCTCAACTGTGATTGGCGATGCATTAGCAAATATTTTTGCCAAGTTGGATTACAATCCTGTTCGCATCAATCATTTAGGAGACTGGGGTAAGCAGTTTGGAATGTTGATTACAGCTTACAAAAAGTGGGGCAAAAAAGAAGCGGTTAAAGCACATCCGATTGATGAATTATTGAAATTATATGTACGAATAAATGCTGAAGCAAAAGTTAATCCTACACTTGATGAAGAAGCACGTGAGTGGTTTTTAAAACTTGAGCGTGGCGATCAAGAAACTTATAAGCTCTGGCAATGGTTTCGCGATGAGTCATTGATTGAATTTAATCGCTTATATAAACAGCTTGATGTTAGTTTTGATTCCATAAATGGTGAAGCTTTTTATAATGACAAGATGGCTGAAGTAGTTGATATTTTAGAGAGCAAAGGTTTATTAAAGGTCTCTAAAGGTGCGACAATTGTTGATTTGGAAAAATATGATTTAAATCCAGCGTTGATTAAAAAAGCAGATGGGGCAACACTTTATATCACTCGTGATTTAGCTGCTGCTCTTTTTCGTAAACGCAAGTATGATTTTGCTAAGTGTGTTTATGTTGTAGGACAAGAGCAAGCAAGTCATTTTAAACAGTTAAAAGCTGTATTAAAAGAGATGGGCTATTCTTGGGCGGATGATGTTTATCATGTGCCGTTTGGCTTGGTAACAAAAGATGGAAAGAAATTATCAACACGCAAGGGCAATGTAATTTTACTAGAGGCGACTTTGCATGAAGCAGATAAACGAGCATTAAAGCAAATTGATGAAAAAAAAACGAATTTGTCAAATAAAGAACAAGTGGCTCATGCAGTTGGAACAGGAGCTGTAAAGTTTTTTGATTTAAAAACGGATCGCATGAACGGTTATGATTTTAATCTTGAGGCGATGGTAAGTTTTGAGGGAGAAACAGGACCTTATGTGCAGTACACGCATGCGCGTTCGATGAGTATTTTGCGCAAAGCAGATTTTAAAGTTGAAAGTTTGGCAACATATGCTTTAAAAGATGCTGAATCATGGGAGATCATAAAATTATTGCAAGCTTTTCCACAAATAGTCCAACGCTCAGCAGATCGCTTTGAGCCGTCAATTATTGCAAAGTATACTCTTCAGCTTTCACAAAGTTTCAATAAATATTATGCACATGTACGAATTTTAGATGAAAATGAAGAAAAATCTGCTCGTTTAACCTTGGTTTATGCGGTAGCAACTGTTTTAAAAGAGGCCCTGAGAATTTTGGGGGTAGATGCTCCTGATGAGATGTAAGAACCTGTCCACCATTTTCTAGCGGCGAAAGTTTTTGAATAATTTCGTCCACTGAAAGATGGCGGACAGATTCTAAGGAGTGTTTAAGTGGTTCAGATTTTATTAGGATTTTTAATTATTTTATTAGCTTATTATGCATTTTTTTGGTTGAAAGATTTGCTTTTACATAAAGCGGATTTAAAAAAAGGAAACATCGTTACAAGTGGTTTGATTGGCTTGGTAGCGGATTTTTTGGATACACTGGGAATTGGTAGTTTTGCGATTACCGTGGTGTTGTTAAATGCGACTAAAAGTTTGAAAAATGAGCGTTTACTACCTGGAACGTTAAATGTTGGGCATACTATTCCGATTTTGGTTGAAGCGTTTATTTTTACAGCAACAGTAAAAGTGGCTCCATTAACTTTATTTTCATTAGTAATCTCTGCTGTTATTGGAGCAGTAATTGGTGCAAAAATAGTTAAAAAGTTACCAAATCAAAAAGTGCAATTAACAATGGGAGTTGCTTTATTTTTAACAACTATTTTAATGACTTTAAAGCAATTAAAAATGTTAGAGCTTTTAGGACAAGGAAATAAAGCTATTGGGTTAACAGGATGTGCTTTGCTTGTTGCCATTTTTGTGAATTTTATTTTAGGTGCTCTTATGACAGCTGGTGTGGGCTTATATGCTCCTTGTATGGCAATGGTTTACATGCTGGGATTAAGTCCAATTGTCGTTTTTCCGATTATGATGGCGTCATGTGCAGGATTAATGCCTGTTGCTAGTGTAGAGTTTATTAAAGTTCAAGATTATTCGCGAACAACATCTGTTGGGATAGCAATTGGCGGCTCAATTGGGGTCATAATTGCCACAACCTTAGTTAAGAGTCTTCCATTAACCGTTTTAACTTGGATTATTATTGTAATTGTTTTGTATACTTCAATCACCTACCTTAAAAAAGGGTTACTAAAATAAAAGCTTTAGAACGTGTTTAAAGCTTTATAGTGTCTTTTTCTTTTGTAATTAACAAAATGCCATCTCCTAAAGGCAGTAATGTTGATGTTAAATCAGGATGGGACAAAACTGTTTTTAACAATTTATTTAAGCCATAGTGAATTGCTCGTCTACCTCTTGGAATGTCTTTTATATCATCCAAAACACTTCCAGCTTGGAATACATCATCAATCATCAAAACAGCATTTGTTTTCATAACTCTTAAAACTTCTGGCAAAAAGACAATATACTTTGACTTTGCAGAATCCATAAAAACAAAATCATATGTATTTGCTGGCAATTCTTTTAATAATTCATCTGCTTCTCCTTCTAATAAATGAACCTTTTCTTGTAAATTTAATCGTTTGTAGGTTTCCTTAGCTTTTTGAATCATGGTATCCATGCGTTCAATTGTTGTCACTTTACCTGTCTCTCCTACAAATTGAGCCATCAAACTAGAAGAAAAACCAATTGCTGCACCAATTTCTAAAATATTTTTTGGTTGCAATTGCCCAAGTAAAAATTGTAAAAAAACAACTGTCTCATGCGGAATTATTGGTACATCTGCTTTATGAGCTTCTTTTTCAATTTTTCCTAACTCTCCTAATAATTGCTTTTGCTTAGTACGCATAAATTTGACTAACTTTTTTTTTACTACAGGTCGATGCACCATTTCATTACGCATTACTTATTTTCCTCCTTGATGTTTGTGTCCATTATAAAGGTTAAACTTTTGGATTGAAATTTTAAAAATTAAAATTTGATATATTTTTAGTGAAAACGAAATGATAATATGATAAAATGAAATTATGTAAGGTATTGATATAGTTGCGTAAGGAAGGATTGTTAAAATGATAAAAGATCATACTGTAGATTACAAAATTATGAAGTTAGTAGCAAATATTTATATGAAACATGGAATGGCAGAGGAAAAAATTGAGAATGATTTATTGAAGGTTCATTTAAAAAGAGGAGATGTTGATAACGTTTCTCTTTATGTCAATGATAAACCCAAAATGAAAATCGAAGTGGATCGAATAGTTTCAAATATTATTGAATTTGATAAAAAAGATTCTAATGCTTTGAAATATATTCTTCCATTTTCAAAAAGTTTGGGAGTGTCAAAAACTCAATTAGATGTATATCAGAAACGAGCTTAATTTGTGTAAGGTATATCAAGTAATTTTGATGTTTGTGTAGAATTCTTCTTATTTCGTTATAAAAATGATTTTTTGCTATGTTTTTCTGAAATGTTTAATAAATAGTTATCTTATAGCTAATTTTTAATAAATAATCCTTTAAAAGATTGTTGCTTTTCAATAATAATGTGTATTTTTTTACGCAAATGTAATTCGAAGTATATATTATTATATAATATGGTTTGAAGATTATTTTATAGTTTTTAAAAGAGTCCAATAAAAAAAAAGCCTGTAATATTTTTTCAAAAAAGTTAAATTATTTATGTTGATTAATTTTGGGAAAAATTTGTTATAACGTAAAGTAAACTTTTTTAATAAATATAGGGCAAGATAAGGGGAGTAATCATGGGATATACATTAGTAAAAGACGCAATTGAAGAGTTGAAGGGTGCAAATATTCGTATTACACCGCAGCGTTATGCAGTGTTAGAATATTTGATCGAAAATCAAATTCATCCAACAGCGGACGAAATCTACAAATCATTGGAAGTAAAATTTCCAAATATGAGTGTAGCAACAGTTTATAACAATCTACGCTTATTTACTGAGATTGGCTTTGTTCAAGAGTTAAATTATGGAGATGCGTCAAGTCGCTTTGATTTTACAGATGTTCCACATTATCATGCAATTTGTAAAAAATGTAGTAAGATTGTAAACTTTGAGCATGCTGATTTAACAGAGATTGAAAAAGCAGCGTCGAAATTAACAGGATTTCAAGTCAAGGATCATCGCTTGGAAGTGTATGGTCTGTGTGAAGATTGTAAATAATAATCTTTTATGGAGATTGGGAAACCAATCTCTTTTTAATTTGAAAATAAAATTTTAAATTTTATTGATGCTCTCATAAATATGGCGATGATTTTATAGACACTGAAGTTTTTTGAAGGTAAAATAAAACAGTGCAAGAATACAGATTTTAGTTAACACGTTCTAAGAGCATCGTCTAATAAAGTCACGAAGCTCTAAGAATTTATAGGAGGAATGAGAGAGATGGCAGTTACTGCAGCTCAAGTAAAAGAATTGCGTGAACGGACTGGTGTGGGCATGATGGATGCCAAAAAAGCATTGGTAGCGGTCAATGGAGATATGGATAAAGCGATTGATCTTCTTCGTGAAAAAGGAATGGCTAAAGCTGCAAAAAAGGCTGATCGCATTACAGCTGAAGGTTTGACTGGTATTTATACCAACGGCAATACAGCTGCTTTAGTAGAGATTAATTCAGAAACTGACTTTGTTGCGAAAAACGAACAATTTAAAGCAATTGTTGCTGATATTGCAAAGATTGTAGCTGAAAACAAACCAAAAAATTTAGCAGAAGCGCTGGCGTTGACGAATGATAAGGGGGTAACGATTGAAGCTGAATTAATTGAAGGAACGCAGGTTATTGGTGAAAAATTAAGTTTTCGTCGTTTTGAACTTATTAAAAAAAGTGATTTAGAAAGTTTTGGCATGTATTCTCATATGGGCGGACGCATCGGCGTGGTTACAGTTATCGAAAATGGTGATGAAAAATTAGCAAAAAACCTTGCAATGCATGTTGCCGCAATGAAGCCACAGGTATTGTCTTACAAAAATCTGGATCCTAAGTTTATTGAACAAGAAGTAGTGGCGTTGATTGCACGTCTTGAAATTGAAAATGAAGATCGTAAGCGCACAGGCAAGTCTTTGTTGCGGATTCCAACTTATGGAAGTCAGTTGCAATTAACTGATAAAGTGTTAGCAGAGACCAAGGCTAAATTAGAAGCTGATTTGGCCGAACAAGGTAAGCCTGAAAAAATTTGGGATAAAATTATTCCTGGTCAAATGGATAAATTTATTAAAAATAATACTGAAATCGATCAGCAATATACGTTACTAGCGCAAAGCTATGTGCTTGAGGATAGTAAAACGGTTGCTAAGTTCTTGGAGAGCAAAGGTGCTTCAATCAAGTCATTTATCCGCTTTGAAGTG
Source organism: Lactobacillales bacterium (assembly GCA_031268845.1). GTDB lineage: Bacteria > Bacillota > Bacilli > Lactobacillales > Streptococcaceae > JAIRLR01. Next base: position 9,178 of record JAIRWP010000009.1, read on the forward strand.
GGCGAGGGAATTGAGAAGAAAGAAGATAATTTTGCTGAAGAAGTTATGGCCCAAGCCAAGTTAAATAAGTAAATTAGCGTGTGTTTGATTTCTAACAAGAAAAAATAAGAACCTCGTATAATAAAGTTACTTCCTTTCCAAATAGACCACATGTCAGCTTAATCCAAGATTGTTAACACGTTTTAAGCAAGAAAATGAAAGGAGTTTTTATGAACAATCGTTTAGCTGTAAAATTACCAGGATTGAATTTAAAAAATCCTGTTATGCCAGCATCTGGATGTTTTGGTTTTGGTGAAGAGTATGCCAAATATTATGATTTGGAATGTTTAGGTTCAATTATGATAAAGGCTGTAACACCTCTTGCACGTTTTGGAAATTCAACACCACGGGTAGCAGAAACTCCTTCAGGAATGCTTAATGCTATTGGTTTGCAAAATCCTGGTTTAGATGTTGTGATGAAAGAAAAGTTGCCAGCACTTGAAAAGTATGATTTACCAATTATTGCAAATGTCGCCGGTGCTTGTGAAGAAGATTATGTTGAAGTTTGTGCAAGAATTGGAGATGCACCAAATGTTAAGGCAATTGAATTAAATATTTCTTGCCCTAATGTCAAGCATGGAGGTCTTGCTTTTGGAACAGAGCCAGATGTTGCTTATCGTTTAACAAAACGGTGTAAAGGTGTTGCTAGTGTTCCGATTTATGTAAAATTATCGCCGAATGTAACAGATATTGTTAAAATTTCTGAAGCAGTTGAAGCAGGTGGTGCGGATGGTTTTACAATGATTAATACTTTAATAGGTATGCGTTTTGATTTGAAGACTCATCAGCCGATTTTAGCAAATGGAACAGGTGGTCTGTCTGGTCCTGCGATCAAACCTGTGGCGTTGAAATTAATTCATCAGGTATCCGGGACAAGTCGTTTGCCGATTATTGGCATGGGCGGTGTTGCTTCAGCCGAAGATGTGTTAGAATTTATTCTTGCAGGAGCCAGTGCAGTGGCGATTGGCACGATGAATTTTACGGATCCGTATATTTGTCCAAAAATTATCGAGGAATTGCCGTATGTGTTGGATTGTTACAAGGTAGAGTCAATTCAACAATTGATAGATGAAGTGAAAGCCTTAACTTATTCACAAAAAAATTTTTACAACAACTTTTCGAAGTAAAAAACAAATAAATTGATAAAAATAACTTAATTGTTGATAAATATTTTTAAAATAACTTTCTTCAAACTTAGCCTTACTAAAAGGCATGAAAAATCAAAATTGCCCTTTTCACCTTTAATCTTTTTAATGATAAAGGAAACGATGGCACTCATTACTTTAAATGTAAGCAAGAGCAATTGAAATGATAAGAACTTAAAACATAATATTGCTGATACGGACCTTTTCTAATTGTATTTCATTTTACACCCTTTTAGCGTGCAAAAGCTCGTTTAATAACATCAACAAAGCTTAAAGAATGGACCATCTGCTCAGCTGGGATATATGCAGAAATAGCTTTTAGTGTTTTTCCACTTTCTCTTGAAGCAAAAGTAAAGGTGCCATTCTTTTTCGTTTTCAGAGCAAAACGTGGAATCCATTTTCCTTTAAAAAAGACAGAAGCAATTACTAAATTCACTTCTGACCAAGGAATTTGAATGAATTTATTGATATTGCGATCATGATAAAATTCAAAACCTTTATCGCCAACCATAATCTTTCCATAATCAGTCAAACCTGTAAACGCTGTAGCGTTTGTTACAAAGTCTACACATGTATTTAGTGATTGAACCATATCTACCTACCTCATCTATCTTTTTACAACAAAGCAGTTACACGTCCACCGATACCTACGGCAAACAAAGCTAAGATGATAATAATTGGTGATACTTTTTTCTTTAACAACCACATACATAAAAATGTTAAAAGTAGTGGTGCTAAGCCAGGGATTAGTCTATCCAAATTTTCTTGTAAAGTTGCTTCCTGTACAGGTGTAAATGATTTTCCTGATTCAGCTTGCATAAAAGCTTCTTGAATTCCCTTAAAACCATTTGGTAATTTATTCCAATGAATATATTGATCTGAAGATAAATCTGTTTTAGAAATCACTGGCTTAAAGTCAATGGTTACCCAGCGCTGAATTAAGGCTGCCAAAACAAATATCCCTAAAATCGATGCCCCTTTTGTAATATCTTGCAACAAACCACCAGATAAATCGTCCGTAATTTTTGAGCCTTGTTTATAGCCAAGCTCCTGGGTGTACCACATAAACGATAGGCGGATAAGATTCCAAACCACAAAGAAAAGAATCGGACCTGTAATACTACCACCTAATGCTAATGTAGCACCTAAAGCTCCAAGCATTGGACGCACTGTAAACCAAAAAACAGGGTCTCCTACACCAGCTAAAGGTCCCATCATTCCAACTTTAATCCCTTGAATAGCCACATTATCAACTGGCGCACCATTTGCACGCTCTTCTTCAAATGCTAGTGTTACACCTAAGACAGGAGATGCAAGATATGGATGAGTATTAAAAAATTCCAAATGGCGTTTTAAAGCGGCTGTTTTCTCTTCTTTTGTTTTATACAATTTGCGAAGTGCTGGCATCATTGCATATGCAAAGCCACCATTTTGCATTCGTTCATAATTCCAAGAACCTTGAAGAAAGGTAGATCGCCATGCAACTTTTAAACGATCATTTTTCGTTAATTGAAGTTTTTCTGACATTGTTTTCACCATCCTTTTTACATATTAATAATCATTTAAAATATCCCCTAAAGGGTCTCCGCCGCCATCATTTGAGCTACCCATTTTAGAAAGGGTGATATAAATCAGTGCTAAGGCAAGACCGATAGCACCTAAACCAATCAGTGTTAACTCTTTAATCACTGAAATTACAAAGCCTAGAATAAAGAATGGCCACACCTCTTTGGTAGCCATCATGTTAATAACCAAAGCATATCCAACAGCTACAACCATACCTCCGCCAATTCCCATACCGTCACTTAGCCACTCAGGCATTGATTCTAAAGCACTTCTAACACTTGCTGCGGGAATGAATAATAAAGCAGCCGCTGGGCTTGCAATTCTTAAACCTTGTAAACCAATACCAACTGCATGCCAAAGTTCAACAGCCTTCATATCTCCCTTTTCAGCAGCGTTATCCATTGCATGAACTAATGGAACCGCCAAAGTTCGCACGATCATTGTTAAAAACAAACCGGCTACAGCTAAAGGGATCGCCACGGCAATCGCACTGGCTACCCCTTTTTGACCTTGACCACCTAAAACTAAAATAATGGCTGAAGCCACAGAAGCTAAAGCTGCATCTGGCGCCACAGCAGCACCAATATTGGCCCAACCTAAAGCAATCATCTGCAAAGTTCCGCCTAAAACAATACATTCAGGCAAATGACCTGTCACCAAACCAATCAATGTGCATGCTATCAAGGGTTGGTGAAACTGAAATTCATCCAAAATTCCTTCCACTCCCGCTAAAAAAGCAACAATAATTACTAAAAGTCCTGATGCAATAGAAATAGACATGATACCCCTCCTTTTTGAAAATTAATTTTCAATTAATTCTTTTTTGGCTTTTTCAAGCAATTCATTCATATTTCCTCTAGAGTCGTTAGGAACTTTGCGCACATCAAATTTAACACCTAACTGCTCTAACTCTTCAAAGCTCTTTACATCATCTGTACCCATGGACAAAACCTTATTAACCACAACTTTACCAACAGAGTGCGCCATTGATCCGATATTTAGCTCTTTAATATCGACGCCACCTTTAATCGCTTGCAGAGCGTCTTGCGGCGTTTCAAATAACAACAAAGCCTTAGTATTGCCAAAACGCGGATCTTTCGCTACTTGGATCATCTTATCAATCGGAACAACATTTGCTCGAACGCCTGGAGGAGCTGCCTGCTCAATTAATTTTTTGCGTAAGTCGTCTTTAGCCACTTCATCAGAGACCACGATGATGCGTGTAGGTGTAACGGCCTTTGACCAAGCTGTTGCCACTTGCCCGTGGAGTAAGCGCGAATCAATCCGAGCTAGAACATACTTGATATGACCATCACCTAAAACTGTTCCTTCTGGAAGAGCACCACTTGTTTGCACTGGTGCTGATACGGCAGCTTTTTCTGCAGGTTGCAACTCTTCTGGCTTAACACGCACACCATCTCGACCTTCTTTAATAATATTAGCAGCTACCTCATGCACACGCGCCTTAGCATTGAAACGCTCAGTATATGCTTGGATTAGCATGGGCAGATTTAAGCCCGTAATAATTGCCATTTTTTCTTTATTTTTTTCAAAGATGCCGTTTGCTTGATTAAAAGGTGATCCTCCCCATAAATCAACGAGGAATAAAATTTCGTCTTCTGGATCAAAAGTGGCAATTGCTTTTTCTAGTTTGCCGTGCAAATCTTCTGGCCCCTCACTGGGCATAAAAGTTACGGAGCAAACTTTTTCTTGTTCGCCAAAAATCATTGAACCAGATTGCTTAATGCCGTCAGCAAACTCACCATGACTAGCAATAACAATTCCGATGCTCATCCTTTAACCTCCCGATTTTATTCACATAAAATAATACCACAGCTAGTATAACGGAAAGGTTTTCAAAAAAGAAATAATAAGATTTTCCTTGAAAGCTGTTTATTGCAAAATTTAAAAAGATATGGAATTCTATACATAGAAGATTTTATTTTCAAGAGGGAATAGGTATTGGAGGCTAATATTGAAAACAGAAATATCCATTGGGGAAATCTTTGGCAAGCTTCGCTCTGAGCGGGATAATAAACAAAATTATTTTGTTCAAAATCGCATTTCCAGAAAAACTTTATGGAATTTTGAAAATAGCTTCAGTAACATTTCTTACGATAATTATTTATTTTTATTGGACAAAATAAATTTTTCGCAAGAAGATATAGATTTTACTTATTCAAATTACAATAAACAAGAGGCTGCCAGCAGTTCAAAATTTATTAAAAATAAATATAAGGCTATGCGAACTTTAAAATGGAGAAGCGCCACTGAAGAAGAGATAAAGAGCTGGATTGTAAATGCTAGTAATTTATTAAGAAAAACAAGTGACTTTTTTTACCTGCATTTTTGTTTTGTTATGCGCAAGTTTTTGAAGGATAAATTTATACCAAACTTAGATTTAACCAATGAGGTTGCATATGTAGTAGACCATCTTATGAAAATAGAACATTATTCTTATATTGATTTAGCCATTTTTGTAGATTATTTGGAATATTTAAGCGAACCATTAATCTTGATTATTGAAAAAGAACTAAAACGACGTGTTTTCAGTGAACCGATTTCTCATTCTCAGTTTTCTTACTACTTTGTTTTACGCATAAAATATTTTTTTCGTTTAAATGATTTTAAAAAATATAAAGCCGATATTGCTTATTATCTTAACTGCTTAAAGCAATGTGTTGAAAACTTAGGTGATTTGTACAACATTCACGTTTTATATAGATTTTTCTCTGAACTTTATAAAATTAAAGATAATGAAATAGAAAATTTAATGGTAAATCGCCATTTAGAAATGTTACGTTACTTTAGAAATTTTGATGAGTACAGAGATTGTTATAGTCTTTTAAATCAAATTCTATACGACGTACAAGTTGGTGGTGAATATAAAAAACTTCCGTTTATCGTTTAAAATAAGTTGACGCTAAAAAGAGCTTATCAAACAAGCTCTTTTTTTGGGTAGATTTTTTCGAAAACTAGAGGATAATGAGAAAACCTACTTAACAATTTTTTGTTTTTTTCGTTCTTCTTCTAATATTTTTTGATCAATTTCATTGTTTTTGTTTATTTCGGGTAAGTCAATTCCTGTGGCTTCTTTACGTTCACCTTTTTCACTATATTTTTTAGCATTTGGATCACTTTTTTTATTAGGATCAGCAGCAAATTTTTCAAAAAGTTTATCTAAAGTATCTTTACGTCCATACGTTAAACCCATAATATTCACCTCTTTTATGACTCTGAGTATATCATTAATAATTTTTAAGTTAAAAGATGTAGACGATAAGTTTAGCTTTCATTTTCACTGAGCAATGACACTTTCATTCAGCTTAACAATACGCACTTTGCATATTACCTTTATCTAAGTTATGATTTTATATAAATATTTTTAAAAAGGTTGTTGAAGCATGAGTCGATTAGATCGATATAAAAAGTATCGCGAAGAAATTAAGTCAGGAAAAGTATCAGATAAAAAATCACCTTCTTTTTTTCGTAAAAGCTCAAGTGGTAAAAGAAAGAAAAAAGTAAATTCATCTTTTGATTCTGAAGAGGATGAGTATATTAATCGCTATATTTATGGCAAAGATAAAAATAAAAAAAGTTTTTTTCATTTTAAGAAGAATAAAAAGCAGCGTTCTAAACGCAAGCATTATCCGGTGCGTAATGTCATTTTAGTTTCTTTGATGATTTTTCTTGTTTTAACGGGCAGTTTGCTTTGGCGATTAAATAATGCTTTGGGCACTAAGCCAAATGTTCCAGTGGAATTTTTTGACGGACAAAAAAGTGCAAATGGCGCTCATAATATTTTAATTTTAGGAACTGATCAGCGTGAAAATCAAAGTACAAAAGAAGCACGTGCAGATTCGATTATGGTTTTGCAAATGGACGGTTCTGAAAAACAAATTAAACTTGTTTCCTTTATGCGTGATATTTTGGTAGATATTCCTAATGTTGGAGTTAGTGGCGAAACAGATTGTAAGTTAAATGCTGCTTATGGTATTGGTGAAACCGGCTCTGTTGGTGAAGGCAATCAAAATCAAGGAGCAGAGTTAGTGCGCGCAACTCTAAAGCAAAATTTTGGAATTGATTGTCGCTATTATGCAATCGTTAATTTTACTTCATTTGCAACCGCAATCGATGCATTATTTCCGCATGGCATTGCAATTGATGCTAAGTTTGCCCCTATTAATGGTCAACAATTTAATGAAGTTGCCGTACCAGATGATTTAGCAACTCCTGAGACAATGGTAGCAAGTGATGTTCCGATGAGTGCGGCACAAGCGAGCATTTATGGATATACTGATCCTGCCATTTACCAAATGATAAAGACTGGTAAACAAAAAATGGATGGTCGCACGGCGTTAAACTATGCACGTTTTCGCCATGATGATGAAAATGATTTTGGACGAGTTAAACGTCAACAACAAGTAATGACAGCAATTACTTCTAAAGCAAAGTCAATGCCAACTTTATTAAAAACACCTGATGCAATTAAATCAGTTTTAAAGGTAACTTCGACAAATCTTGATCGAGGCTTTCTTTATCGTGCACTCTTTGCCGTTTTATTAGGGCAGGGAAATAAAAAAGTCGATAAAATGTCTGTTCCAGCAACAGATGATAAAACTTATACCAGCGGTTTAGATATGTATGGCGGCGAAGGAATGGAAATTAATCGTGAACTTTATCGTCAAAAAGTAACTGAATTTTTTAAATAATTTAGAAAGAGCATTGTATGAAAGAGGACTATTCAAGAACTTTAGAAAATGCTTTACCTCAGGGAATTACATTTTTGGCTGATAATACCACAAAAACGTGTCAGAGCTCTTGATAGATATTTGGTGTTATAATATACGAGTCTGTTAATGAACTAAAAGGAGACGAGGCAAAGTTTGATATTAAAATGGAAGACAAGTGTGACAAGACTTGAGAAAGTTCTGCTTATTATTTTAGCATTGGTTTTGTTTTTATTTGTTAGTTGCGCCTTAATTTTTTTTCGGGCTAATCAACCAATGTTTGTAGCTAAAATGCAAACTACAGCGATTGCTAAATCTGCTGTGGGTATGAAAAAAGTTAAAAAATTTTATCATTTTACAAGACGAAAGACATATTACTCCGTTAAGGGACGTGATAGCGATAACAAAGAGGTATATGTTATTGTTCCTGATAGTGGTTCAAAGGTGACAGTTATTGAAGAAGATCAAGGTATTACTGAAGAAAAGGCTGTTTCATTGATCAAAAATCCAGTACAAAAAGTGCTTTCAACCAATATCGGAATATATGATGATCAACCTGTTTGGGAAATTGTAACAAAGTCAGGCGCGAAAAATTACAATTATTATTTATTGGATTTTAAAACAGGCCAGAATATAAAAGAATTGAAGGATGTTTAAATGGAGAAAGTATTAGCAAAAGATTTAGTAAGCATTATTGATGCTAAAAAGTATGTAGGTAAGACGGTCAAAATTGGTGCGTGGATTGCGGGTAAACGCTCCTCCGGGAAGATTGTTTTTTTGCAGCTTCGAGATGGTACAGCTTATTTTCAAGGGGTTGTGGTGAAGGCTGAGGTAAGTGAGGATGTGTTTGCTTTAGCTAAACGTTTAGAACAAGAATCTTCAGTCATTGTAACAGGTGTGATTCGTGAAGATACGCGTTCAAAGTTTGGTTATGAGTTAGGTGTGACTGATTTAGAGTTAATAGGCGAGTCTCATGATTATCCAATTACGCCCAAAGAACATGGCACTGATTTTTTAATGGATCATCGTCATTTATGGTTACGTTCAAGAAAGCAACATGCCCTTATGCAAGTGCGCAATGAAATTATTCGTGCTACATATGAATTTTTTAATGCTTATGGCTTTATTAAGATCGATTCGCCAATTTTAACGGATACTTCAGCAGAAGGAACAACCGATTTATTTGAAACAGATTATTTTGGCAAGCCGGCCTTCTTGGCGCAAACGGGTCAACTTTATGCTGAAGCGGGAGCGATGGCATTTGGCAAGGTGTTTACTTTCGGTCCAACTTTTCGGGCAGAAAAGTCGAAAACGCGTCGTCATTTAACGGAGTTTTGGATGATTGAGCCAGAGATGGCGTTTATGCATCAAGAGGAATCGTTGGAAATTCAAGAACAATATGTCGCGTTTTTGGTTGAGAAGGTATTGGAAAATTGTAATTATGCTTTAGATGTTTTAGAGCGTGATAAAGAGTTATTGAAAAAGTATACACAGCTGCCGTTTCCACGGATTACTTATGATGAGGCAATTGAGTTATTAAAGCAAAATGATTTTGCCGTTTCTTGGGGCGATAATTTTGGTTCACCGGAAGAAACATTTATTGCGAATTCATTTGAAAAACCCGTTTTTATTTTAAATTATCCTAAAGAGATCAAAGCTTTTTATATGAAACCGCACCCGGTTAGAGATGATGTTGTTATTTGTGCGGATTTAATTGCACCTGAAGGTTATGGTGAAATTATTGGTGGCAGTGAGCGGGCTGTGGAGCTTGATTATTTAGAAGAACAATTGCAAAAGTATAACTTAAAGGCTGAAGATTATGAATGGTATTTGGATTTGCGTAGGTTTGGTTCGGTGCCGCATTCTGGCTTTGGTTTAGGTTTAGAGCGTGTTGTTACGTGGATTGCTGGGAAAGAGCATATTCGTGAAGCTATTCCATTTCCGCGGACATTAAATCGTCTTTTTCCGTAAGTAGGAGGAAGTAAAAACTTTATGGTTTGCAGCTAAAGCTTACTTATAGGTTTGGAGCAGTATAAACTAGCGGCTGAATGTGTTATCAAGAGGCCTTTTTAGATTTGCAAGAAGGTTTAGAGTTTTAAAAAAATTATGCTTATTTTTTACGCGAGGAGGTCGCTTGCAAGAAGCAAAAGAGATAGTGCAACACGCTTTAGCTTTGGATTTAGACGATTTAGAAATGCTTATCTTTAAGCTGCTAAAGATGATTTGATGTAAAAACCTCGTATAATAATAGTAAAATTAAGCAGGGCAAATTCCTATAGCTTCTTGCCTATCTTCTATGATACCCCAATGGGTATCTAAAACGTTTTTTAAGTTATAAAATTGCCTTCTTTCATACCTTGGATGTACATGAGTAAACCAAATAACTGCATATTCTAATGGTGCATCAATACTCGGTGTTAATATATAACCACAAGTAAGAGTACCAAAATTAAGATTAACAGGGATTATTTTTAAATCAGCAGTTCTTAAATTAAATGGTAATTCAGCTATCCTTAAACATGGCTCTCTTTCCCATTTATCAGTTGACTGGGCAGCCGGGACTTCTCTTTCCATCATAGCTATCTCTTCTTCATATGTTGTTCCTGCGCCAAAACTATTCAGAAGTTTTGCTTCAAGAACTTCTTCTGGTTTTCTTTGTTCATTTAATCTTAATATTTCTTCGATTGATTCTGCATTAATATCATCGTTTTTTACCTTTATATAAAATGATGCTACTTGTGGTCCTAAAAACCCATATTGATCTTCTATAGGAATGGATAAATAGACTTTTTTTGATTTTTTTAATACTGCTTTGACGGGAATAGAAGGATTTCCAGCTGGCTTTTTATCAACAATACTGTTAGACGACGTTATTACTTTTTGATACCAACCATTTGATAAGTTTTTTATGTAATGAATATTTTGAGCTTGTTGTTCTACTTCTGATTTAAACCAACTATTTGGCGCTATGGGTAGATATGCGCTTTTTATTGTTTGTTGAGTCATACAACTACCTACTACACTAAAACTAAACATTGCTACACAACTTAACATTAAGCCAATTAAAAATTTTTTCATAATAAAACTTCCCTTCTTTATTCTATTCTGATTTTTAGACTTCCCTATCATTCAATAATTAAAAGTTGTATATTGGCAAATATCCCAGTTTACTGGTGCCACTCCTCCTCCTCCTCCTCCTCCTCCTCCTCCTAATACTACCAATCCATTGGCTATATTATGAGTTACTCCAGGATCAGCTCCCGCAACTGGGATCGTATTTCCCCATGGATTATATAGCCATATATTTTCACTCCCTGCAACGTTATCTGCTGCAAAAGCAACACAACTATGAGCTTCTTCAAGATTAGCTGGATTTACAAATGTTACAATAACCATTCGATGATTATTCACAATCTCACCTCGTATAGCAGCCCATGAAGGTCCCGAATTTGCTAAAGTAACAGGTGTTGGAGCTCCCGTTACACCACAAATATTATTCATCTCTTGATCGACAGCTTGTTCAGAATTGCCGAAAAACATCCCTTGAAGCTCACGCGCAGCAGCGGCATTGAAAGTGTTCCATGTAGCCGATAAAGTTCCTCTTGGAGGTGGAATTCTAAGCATTGCATCGAAAAAACCAAGCAAATTTTCCTCATTTCCTAAAGCATTAAGGGCATTCCACATATAAGGAGGCATTATACAATTACATCCTTCACCTGCTGGACAAGCGGGGTTCAGATGTCCATAATGGGTATTTAAAAAATTGCCAATCATAGCTTTAAATGCAAACTTATTTGCTGTAGACAATCCATTGAAATTTTTTTTATAAACTTTACCTTGACCACTTGCGAACACACTTCCCATAAGCACTTCATCAAAATTTGCTGCACCACCTGCTGCAGGTCGTACAGGAGCAGTACCAACGGGAATAGCCAGAGCAGCTCCTCCAGCGCCAGGAAAAAAGAAATTTATTAATCCGCCATTAATAACATGCCCACCATGCGCAGTTTTTTGAACTATATCCCACAACACTATTTTAGAACATGTGATCCTACACCACGGCATACCGCCTCCTTGCTCTACAAACCAACCATTTCCATTTCTTAGATCATTCCATGGATTATAACTTGTTATTACAGGAGCAGCTAGTGTTAAATTACTGAAAAAGATAAATATACAGCTGACACTTAATAGTAAAACGCAAATTTTACCTTTAAGCAAATTTATTAAATTCTTCCTCTTTTTAATTTTTCTTCATTCCTTTCTTATTTTCTATTTCCTCCTGCTTAAGCACGTGCCATTGTAATATGATTTCGTCAAGCATGCAATATCT
>JAIRWP010000053.1 GCA_031268845.1 Lactobacillales bacterium
CATTGAACATCTTTGGGCAAATATGAAAAAATGGCTTAAAAAACATAGCTGTGAATTTGAAGAAATCAGTAAAGCAATCTTAAATTTTTTAGTTTGATTTTTAAGTTGATTGACTATATTGCTGCCACTTCACCGTTATAGATAATTCCACGACGAGCATCTACTGTAATCTTTTGGCCGCTAGAGATTAATTTTGTTGCATCCACAGCGGAAACAACAACTGGAATTCCTTTAGCAATTCCGACTACAGCAGCATGTGAAGTTAAACCACCTTGCTCAACCACAATTGCTGCAGCTTTTTCCATTGCTGGCAAGTATGTAGGATTAGTTGTTGGAACTACCAAGATTGAGCCTTCGACCACTTTGGCTTTAGCATCGGCTGCTGAATTTGCAACCACGGCATTACCAACCACACTAGTGGAACCAATTCCTTGACCTGTAACGATCTTATTACCGATTAGCTGTACTTTCATAACATTAGTTGTTCCACGCTCACCTATTGGAACACCAGCTGTAATTAAAATTAAATCGCCTTCTTCAGCTAGCTCAGCTTCAACAGCTTTTTTGGTAGCCAATTCAAACACTTCGTCAGTTGTGTTTGGCCTTTTTGCAACTACCGGCTGCACACCCCAGTTAATCGTTAAACCACGTTGGACCTTTTCATCAAAAGTAATTGCTAAAATATCAGCCTCTGGACGATATTTTGAAATCATCTTCGCAGTATGCCCAGACTCTGTTGCTGCAACAATAGCTTTAATACCCAAGTTCTTTGCTGCACGCGCAACAGACATTCCCACTGTTTCGGTAACATCTGTTTTATCAAATTTATTTAATTGGAAAGAAGCAAAATCAGTTAAATACTCTTCTGTCTTAGCATCAATCGTTGCCATCATTTTGACAGATTCAACAGGATATTTTCCATTTGCCGACTCTCCAGAAAGCATCGTTGCATCCGTTCCATCGATTACTGCATTTGCCACGTCACTTGCTTCAGCTCGTGTTGGACGTGGATTTGCTTGCATAGACTCTAACATTTGTGTTGCTGTTACTACTGGTTTTCCAGCAGCATTCGTCTTACGAATAATTGTTTTTTGCACCAATGGTACGTTTTGGGCAGGAATTTCTACACCCAAGTCTCCCCGAGCAATCATAATTCCATCAGAAGCCGCAATGATTTCATCTAGATTATCAATTCCCTCTTGCGATTCAAGTTTTGAAATAATTTTTACATGTGTATTGCCAGTTTCTTCTAAAATCTCACGAATATCCAATACATCTTGTGCTTTACGAACAAAAGAAGCCGCGATAAAGTTAATCTCTTGTTTTAAGCCAAAACGGATATCTTCTTCATCTTTTTCGGTAATCCCTGGCAAAGAAAGAGAAACACCTGGAGCATTGACACCTTTACGACTACCTAGCATCCCAGCATTTTTAACTTCAACAACCAACTCACGATTTGTATTATCTTTTTCTAAGATTTGCATATCAATCAAACCATCATCAAATAAAACATGCCCACCTACATGCACATCATCAAACAAGCCAGGATAAGTCACAGCAATTTTTTCTTTTGTTCCTTTGTGACTTTCATCCATCGCAATACGTGTTACATCACCAACTTCAAATTTAATATAACCCGCACGTCCATAATCTGCATCTGTTGTATCTTGAACTGTCGTTCTAATCTCAGCCCCCTTTGTATCTATCAAAACACCAACAATTTTTCCCGTTCTCTTTTCGGCTTCACGTACCAGCTGCATTCTTTCTTTTTGCTCTTTGTGATCTCCATGTGAAAAATTAAAACGAAAAACATTTGCTCCAGCTTCAATTAACTTGACAATAATCTCTACGCTATTGGACGCTGGTCCTAAGGTACTAACGATTTTTGTTTTTTTCATTATTGGTATATCTCCTTCAACTCTACTCTGACTTCTATTACCAAACTATATACCTGCCCCTTCCCTTATAATCATCAACTATATTGATAACTGATGATTCAATTCATACAATGACAAATCTGCTTGATGTTTATGATTCGTTAAAGTTTCAATAATATCTGCAGCTACCAATTTTTCATTCTTAATACCTACAGCCAAACCGCCTCTTCCTTCTTTTAGTAATTCAACTGCAAAAGCACCAAATCTTGATGCTAAAACACGATCTCGCACTGTTGGTGATCCTCCACGTTGAATATGGCCTAAAACAGAAACACGAAGATCTGATTCGTCTCCTGCATCTTTCATCTTCTTAGCAAATTCATGAGCTCCCATAACTCCTTCAGCTAAAACAATCAAAGTATGCTTTTTACCGCGCTTATGACCTGCTTTAACTCTTGCAACAATTTTATCAATATTAAAATCATGTTCGGGAATGATAATATCATCAGCCCCGCTAGCAACACCTGCCCATAAAGCAATATCGCCTGCACCATGTCCCATTACTTCTACAACAAATGTCCTAACATGCGAGGTCGCTGTATCACGCAAGCGATCCAAAGCATCCAAAACAATATTTACCGCCGTATCAAAACCAATTGTATAATCAGTTCCTGGAATATCATTATCAATTGTTCCAGGAATTCCGATAGCTGGAAAACCATGTTCAGTTAAACGCATTGCCCCATGGTAAGAACCATCCCCACCAATTACAACAACACCTTCAATACCGTGTTTTCTGAGCTGCTTAATACCTGCTAATTGTCCTTCAAGAGTTGCAAATTCAGGATAACGAGCAGAATATAAAAAAGTTCCACCACGTTGAATCTTATCTCCAACAGAAGCTACTTTTAATGGGAAAATATCTCCAGCAACCATTCCTGCATAGCCATAATTAATCCCAAATACTTCCATTCCTTCGTATATACCTTTACGAACAACTGCTCGCGCAGCTGCGTTCATACCAGGCGAATCTCCACCAGATGTTAAAACAGCAATGCGTTTCATTAAATTATTCCCCTTATATTTTTATTTCAGAATGAAATTTATTGTACTAGCATAAAGCTAACCTTCTACTCATAGGTAGTATTCTAGCATTTATTTCGATACTTGTCTCGAATTCTGATTGCTTTTTTCATAAGCCATCGACAAGAATTTATAATTTTTCTTCCATTCTTTTTAATAAATTTATTTCTTGACTCATAATTTGGAAATTTTTCAAATTACTCTGACGTTCTATTTCTAATAAAATGTTCATAATAACATACCAATGAATTCTTTTGATAGCTCCACCTACGATACGATATTATAATGCT
Source organism: Lactobacillales bacterium (assembly GCA_031268845.1). Taxonomy (GTDB): domain Bacteria; phylum Bacillota; class Bacilli; order Lactobacillales; family Streptococcaceae; genus JAIRLR01. Next base: position 3,251 of record JAIRWP010000053.1, read on the forward strand.
TGTTTATTCTACCATCAGCTAAAAATTGACATTAAGAATTGGTATTGTTAATTCTGAAATTATGTCATTTAATAGTAAACGAGATTTAAAATGTGAGGTGATTATTTTTGATCCCAGCTTATGATAAAGAGAAGACACATTTTTCTAAAAATCAATGGCAGGCCATCTATGATACTGGCGATAATTTATTGGTATCTGCTTCGGCTGGTTCAGGAAAGACTAGTGTGTTGGTTGAGCGTGTAATCCAAAAAGTGATGAGAGGAATTGGTGTTCAAGAGCTTTTGATCGTTACTTTTACTGAAAGCTCAGCTAGCGAAATGAAAGCGCGAATTAAAGCGGCAATTGAGCAAAAGCTGCGAGAAGATCAACTTTCTGAAGAATTAAGATCTCATTTTTTAAAGCAGTTGCAAGAGTTACCCTTAGCAAATATTTCGACTTTTCATGCTTTTTGTTTAACGGTGATTAAGCGCTTTTTTTATTTGTTAGAAATGGATCCAAGTTTTTCTTTACAGGTTGATGAAACCAAAATCCAAATTTTAAAAGAAGAAGTATGGAATCGTTTTGCTGAGCACATTTTAAGCAAAGATAGTGCTCAAAAATTTCAAGAGTTAATTTCAACATTTTCAACAGATAAGTCAGATGGTGATTTGCAAGCTATTATTTTTAAATTATATGATTTTGCGCGTGTTGATCCAAATCCTTATTCTTGGCTAAAATCGTTAACAAAGTTTTACGAGGTAAAAAAAAGTTTAAGTGATGCTCCGATTTATCAAAACTATGTGAAGCCGCATTTGTTAGCACAACTTCAAGATATTATGCTGACATATCAGGCTTTTCTAAAGAAAGCAGAGCAAGCTGGCAGTGGTAAGTTAGTAAAGATGACGAAAGAGCTTTGGCAGTGGATAAAAGAGGCAGAAAATTTTCTTACAAATGATCGTTTAGATGATTGGGATGCGGAACTTAAGCGGTTAAAAATACCATCATATCGTTTTGGTAAAAAAGAAGCGGCACATGAAGAAGTAATGTCGCTAAAACCTTTTTGGGAGCATGCAAAGGAAAAATTAAATGCTGTAGTAGTTGTAGAAAATCACCTAGGGACAAATTCATATCATTTAAAAGTGTTGAAAAAAGCTAAGTTGATTGTGTCTGAATTGGTTGCAGTGACTCTAGCTTTTTACCAGGAATATCAAAAACAAAAAGCTAAGGATAATCTTTTAGAATTTAGTGATTTGGAACATTTTGCTTTACAGATTTTAAATCATCAAAGTGTTGATGGACACTTTGATGCACAAGAGTATTATCAAAATAAATTTTCAGAAATTTTAATTGATGAGTATCAAGATGTGAATCGTTTGCAGGTTGAGATTATTGTTAAAGTTAGTCGTGATGATAATCAGTTTATGGTAGGAGATGTTAAGCAATCGATTTACGGTTTTCGTTTAGCTGATCCTAGTCTTTTTATGGAAAAGTTTGATCAATTTAAACATGAACAAAACGGCCGCTTAATTGTTTTATCAGAGAATTATCGTTCGCGTAAAGAGGTGCTGCATTTTATCAATTTAGTGTTTATGCAGTTGATGGATGTTAATGTTGGACAAGTAGCTTATGACGAGCAAGCACAGTTAGTAGTAAGCAAACATACTTTTCCTGAAGGGAAGCATTTTCAATCGGAGATTTTATTGTATGAGCGAAGTGAGGACATTGATTTTGAGGATAAAAATGATGAAATAGCAACCAGTATTGAAGGTGAAATTCACCTAACAGCACAAAAAATTCGTGAATTGGTGGATACGTCTTTTAAGATTTGGGATGAAAAACAAGGTGTTACGCGACAGGTTAAGTTTAGCGATATAGTGATTCTAACTTCTACTAAAAGTGAAAATAGCAAGATTCAAGAAATTTTCACCAGTTATGGGATTAATAATCATGTGACTGATGTCAATACATATTTTCAAACTACGGAAGTTGAAACGATAATTTCTTTACTGAAAATTATCGATAATCCATATCAGGATATTCCTTTAGCGGCTGTTTTGCGATCTCCTATTGTTGGTTTAAAAGAGTGTGAGCTAGCTAAGATTCGCCTGCAAGATACACAAGGGTCGTTTTATAAGGCAATGCAAAAAGCAGCAGAGCAAAATACCAAAATAGATCAGTTTATCAAGCGTTTAACTAAGTGGCGAGATGTGGCAAGAAAGATTTCACTAGCTGATTTGCTTTGGGATATTTATTTAGAAAGCGCGTATATAGAGTACGTAGGAGCCATGCCAAATGGAAAGCAGCGTCAAGCCAATCTTTATGCCTTAGTGGATCGAGCGGCACAATTTGAAGAAGATAAGGTGCGCGGACTTTTTCAGTTTGTACATTTTATTGAAAAAATGCAGCAGAAAAAAAAAGATCTAGCAGAGCCGATGATCAACGCTGATGAAAATGTTGTTGAAATTATGACAATTCATAAGTCGAAAGGTTTGGAGTTTCCAATCGTTTTTATCTTAAATTTAAGCAAAAGTTTTAATATGCGTAATTTGGCAAAAGATACGATTTTGGATGAACATTTGGGACTGGGTATTCAACTGCTGGATTTGACAACAAGATTTCAGTATGAGACGTTGCCTTTTCGTACGATCAAGTATGCTAAACAAGTGAAGTTGCTATCTGAAGAGTATCGCAAGCTTTATGTTGCTTTAACACGTGCTGAGCAAAAACTTTTCTTAGTGGCGTCTATTAAAGATTGGGAAAAAGCAGCTGTTAAATGGATGAGTGGAGTCTTGTCAAAAGAGATTGTTTTAGCAAAAGAAATTCGTGTGCAGACAAAAAATTTTATGGACCTTTTAATGATGACGTTGATACGCCATAAAGATGCAGATATTTTAGAGCTAAGTGAAGATGTTAGAGAGAATTTGCAGATAAAAGAACATCCGGCACGTTTTTCCTTAACACGTATCGCTGATGACGAATTGCGCAAAAAACGTTTGCCAATGTTAGTGCCTGAAATTGCCGAATTGAAGGTAGGAGCTGAGAAAGTCCAAGAGTACGTAGAAGAGATCAAAATTGCCAAACAGCGCTTAGATTTTCGTTATTTGTATGATAGGGCCACAAAAACAGCAACATACCAATCAGTTTCAGAGTTAAAACGTATTTTTGCCGAACCTGATAATGAACAATTTGCCAAATTGGAATGGTTAGAAGAAGCTGAAAAAGTTCAGCATCGCTTTGCATCAGATCAATTGTCTGTACCTAAATTTTTAAGTCAACTAAACACAAGAAAAGTAAATCAAGCAGAAATTGGAACGGTGATGCATTTGTTACTGCAAACTGTTGATTTAACGATAAAGCCAACAAAAGAAAGCTTTTCACAGCTATTGACGCATTTCGTTGATAAAGGTGTTGTTGCACAGCAAGTGGCTGAAAAGGTGAATATAAGCTTGCTGATTCATTTATTCGAGACAAATTTCGGCAAAATGTTGCTTGCTCATTCAAAGCAAGTTTATCGAGAAGAACCGTTTTCGATGCTTTTGTCGCCAAGCAAAATTTATGCGCATTATCCTGATACAGATGATAAAGTGCTGATTCATGGGATTGTGGATGGTTATCTTGACTTTGGTGAAGGAGTATTGCTGTTTGACTATAAAACAGATTATTTGCCTTCTAATCCTTCAGCAAAAGAAGTCGAAGCAATCAAAAAACGTTATTTAGGACAAATGAATTTGTATAAATTAGCGCTAGAAAATGCACTGCAAAAAAAAGTTAGTGAGGTTAAATTGATTTTGTTAAAAATTGGATTGGTAGTGGATATATAAAAGTGGCTTTTTCAATAGAACGTATTAACTTGTCTCATAAAACTGCTATAAAGTCAGTTTAATAGCCTACTTTTTAATCGCACTAAAAAATCTGTGTACTTTGCTTCCCATGTACACAGATTTTTTACTACAACTGATTTCCCACAGCACCCCTAGTTTTTTTAAAATAGAGGTGTTATTTTCACATTATTGAGGAGAAGTGATAATAATTTGTTTGTTTTGTGGAAAAGATGTCGCTTAAATCTCACTAACTAATTTTGATTTTTAATGTAAAATAGTAGATAGAATAAGTAAGTAAATTAATGATTATTAAGTTAGGTTGTTAATGTGCAATACCAGGTGGAGAAAGTAAAGTAACTAAAACTATCAAAGTGATGATTAAACCATAATGTTTAGTTATAAACTTTTTCATAATTTTTTCTCCTTAATAATAAAACATATTATATCTAATTTTATGTTTTATTATTAAAATGACTAATTTATTTCACTAATTACGAGGTTATTTTACCAAAAAAATGGCTTTGAATAAAATTTTTGTGAATCATTTTTCATGATCTTTTCTAATATGCGTACTTAATAAAGATTTGTTATTCAGAAAAGATTTTGTTATCGTTGTAAATACAAAAAACAATAATTTCTTAAAGAAAGGACGAAGTAAAATGCTAATTGAAGAAATGATGGGAGAATTTTTTAAAAATCGTCGAAAAGAGCTGCAATGTAAAGTTGATTCACTTGTGGACGGAATATGTGATAGACGCACGTATTACGCTATTGAAGATGGTAAACAGCGGATGAACTTTATCTTTTTTATGGATTTGTCTTCATCGTTGGGTCTTTCTTTAGATGAAATCGCTTTAAGGGCTTTTGATTATCAATTAAGTCCTAATCAAGAATTTTTAAGAAAAGCATTAAGTCATTACCTTGCCAAAAATATTGTATCTTTAAAAGAACTTTACCAAAACAGAGCCGCGGAAAAAGGTTTAGATAATGCTGACCATGCTCATCTTTTATCAGTAGCTGCAATAATTAATGATATGGATCCAGAGTTTGTAATTCCACCAAAAATGGTGGAAAAAGTTGCGGAATACTTTTTCACTTTAAGCTATTGGGGCGTTAATGACATTATTTTATTTGCTAATTTATCCGATGTATTACCCTTTAAGATCTTAAAACAAACAACATGGAGAATTATTGAACAAAAAAAAGCACTTTGTTTTGAAAATAAAAATAAGCGAAATTTTTTAATATTGTTAAT
>JAIRWP010000066.1 GCA_031268845.1 Lactobacillales bacterium
AAATAACCCACCAAATCCATCTTCCTTCAAGGTGCATTTGCTCGGCACAAAATACTTTCTTCAATTTTCAAAAAATCTATGCAGTCGTTGCTCGTTGCTCGTTGCTCGTTGCTCGTTGCTCGTTGCTCGTTGCTCGTTGCTCGTTGCTCGTTGACATTGTGCACACCTCCTTCTCGCTTGTCAAATTATTTGATCTACCGATAGTGAAATGATACTATAACTAAAAATAATTTTCAAATAGTATTCTTTGGTCTAAAAATTGTCATTTACAAGGAACAAGCGTCCCTCAACCGTCGATTTTGTGCAGCGAGCCATCCGCTACTTTCGTTATTGGATTTGAGTCAAAATTCTGTCCAGGATTTTGACTCAAATCCATCCCTACGTTTCTGTTGAAAGAAAACTCATTCTTCGTTTTCTCTTATCTGTTACCTAAAAACAGTGTTTTAGCCTCGAATTGCATAAAAATTTTCGGAGAATTTCATCCATAAAGAGACAAGTTAACACGTTCTTAGATGATTTAAGAAAACAAGCAAATGCTTATTTAAGGAGATCTAACAACACATTGATTTAAGTTCTTAAATTTTTGACTCCAAAAGAGAAAAGAAAAAATATCTGCTTAAAAGAATTTTACAAAAAACTAGGCCTGCATTATATCAATTACCTTATCCACTCGATTATATACATTGGGATCATGCGTTGCGAAAATAACAATTGTTTTTGAAGTTACTAGTTCTAATAACAATGAAATAATCATCTCTGCTGTATCTGCGTCTAATGCTCCTGTTGGTTCATCTGCTAAAATAATTTTCGGTTTTTTCAAAAGAAGTCTAGCAATCGCTACTCTTTGCGCTTGCCCACCAGATAATTCATAAATTTTAGCTTGCAAATAGCTATCATCTAAACCGACATGCATTAATACATCACTAATCTGCCTAGAATTTCCGACCAATTTCAAATTTTGTTGCACATTTTGCTCATCTAGCAAAGCATAATTTTGAAACACATAACCCAAATAGGTTTTGAAATATTCAGCTTCTTTCATCTGCTCCCAAATATCTCGCCCAGCAAATAAAATTTTCCCTGAAGTGGGTTTTTCAAGGCGTGCAATCGCATTTAAAAGAGTTGTTTTCCCAGAACCAGATGGACCGACAAAAGCATAAGATAACCCGCTATCTAATCTTAAATTTACTTGGTTATAGACAACTCTTTGCCCATATTGCTTACGTAAATTTTTTAACTCAATCATAAAATTTCAAAATCTCCTTTCATAATCTGAACTCGTTTACGTTTAATGGTTAGCAAGGAGATTACAGTTAATAAACTTATTTCGATTAAATACATAGAAGAGACACTAACAATCACGGCTTTATTATTTGTTACAAAATAAGCAAACTCACTAGCAATCGCAAGTCCTCCAACTAGCAGAGCTAAAATTTTGATAAGTTCAACTATTGCCGGTTTACCTAAAATATTTTTAATAGTAATTTGTTTTGAGCGAATCTCAATTTGCAATTTAATATATTGATAAAGCACAAAAGCTTGAGCGATAGTTAAAGAAATTAAAGCAATGGTGGCCCCTATTAATCGATTAATAATAGTGTTTCGCTTCATTAAAATATCACTTGCAGCATTCGTTAAACTAGAGAAAGTATTCTCAAGATCAGCACTTTGCAAATTTTGTTTCACTAACTTTTGCTTAAATAAGCCATCAAAAGCAATTATTTCAAAATTCGTTGTCAATGCATCATCATCATCAGGAAATTTTGAGAAGCTAAGCTGAACTAAGATTTTATCTTTTTCTGTTTGCTTTGCAAATAACTCATTTTCTCCTTCAATATGTTTAAATAAAAAGGTTGTTTGTTTATTAGGAACGATAATTACCGGAGCCAGGTTAGCATTCACTGCGGTATATTGAAAATGCTCAAAATTAACAATGTTTTTTATTTTATCGATGGATTTTTGATATTTTTGTGGAACATATAAGATGGCTGAAGAAGACTTATCGGTAGCTGATAATTTTCCATAATGATTGTTTGGATAAATTTGTTTATTTTTGGCAATCATTCCTTCATTTACATAATGAATGGCTTTTGCTAGTGAGATATCAACACCTGCTTGATTTAACTTTTGTGCAAAGGAATCAATTTCTAACATACGTTTATCAAGGGTGGTCTCTTTTGAATAAAGCCAATTTTCTTCTCCAAAAGCTTGAATAAAATGCCTGTTTTTTCTGCCATTATTAAGCATAAACTGTCCATCAATCTGATGATCTTTATTCATATGTTCCTCCTCCCGAGAGAACCATGAAATTTTGGCAAAATCTTTGGCTACTTTCCAACCTTGCAACATTTTGGCTTTTTTAAATAATTCAAAAGATTCATGGATAATTTCGTTAGCAGTTATATTAAAAATAAAGACAGAAGCTAAAATACCAATCAGCCAAATATAAGAAATAATACTTTGTGATTTTTTATTTTTTAAAACTTTAATTGCTGGCATTAAACGAACATTTAGAGCAAATAGTCCATTAACTATAAATGCAATGATAATAAGACTTAATAAAATAACACTGAGTAATAAATTAAAAGATTTTACAAAAACGCTTGTAAAACTTCCCTGCCATAATATAAAGAAAGCCATTATAATGATCACATCAAGGATTAAAATTCCGACATCTAAAACAATATCTTTTATAATCGTTGCTCTAAACATCCCTAGACTTCTTTGTACCATCGTTGTTTTGACGTACATCATCTTAACGGCAAATAAAAGAACTGCAAATACAAATAACAAGGTCCATACGGCAATTGAGCGTACATTTCTGCCAAGAAAAAAGTCTACCGGTACCATCCACCAAGCAATATCTCCTGCTTTATATTTAAAGCCCATTGTTTCTAGCTCATTTATTAGATTACTACTGATCTTTTTATCGCTATAATACATGCCAGTCATTTCAGTATCATCCAATAATCTTTTATCATCAGAATACATCTTATTTTTCAGATAATTTTGACCATTGCCAAATATAAAAACTTTCTGTGAACCATCTGATTGCAAAATTGGTTTAAATAGCACTAAGTTATTAGCTTTTGTAAGCTGTTCTAATTTGTTGCGAATTTGTTTCTTTGTCAGATTACCTTCATACTTTGTTAAATTTACTCCAGCTTGTGCTGGATATTTAATTCCATCTCCAAATTCTTGAATTTCTCCTAAGCCTAGGATTGCTAATAAACTAACGATAAAACATAATACGCTGATGCGCCATTTCATAAATGTTCCTCCGTTTAACCATGTAACTAAAGCGTATATTTTTGAGATAAGGAAAAAGTGCGAAAAAAGCAAATATAGCAATTTGCAAAAAGCTTGGCATTAAAAAAGAAGAATAAAAATTTCTGATTAAGCTTACACAATTTACTCAAATTATCCATGACTAACTTTTCGCAAATTGCTATATTAAAATATTTATTTTTTCCGCTAACTAAAATTAAAAGTTATACCAACCATAAAAAGCATCTGCCCTTATCCAAGTTGGGTGTTTTTGAGCTCCAGATCTTGCCCATCCATAATTTGCTCTGGCATGGCTATGTTCATTACCCCAAAAGTCTTTTACACGAGATTCACTTCCTAGGCGAATTGGTGCTTCCAAATAATAGTCTGACCAAGCCCATCCATGACCTGTTATAGCTGTTCCGATTTAAAACAATCTGTAGTATAATTAAACAATGGCATATTCTAAAGACACGCGAGAAATGGTCTTAAAATACCTCGCAAAGGGACATACTTATGAAGAAGC
>JAIRWP010000012.1 GCA_031268845.1 Lactobacillales bacterium
AAGAGTACAAAACTAAACGTGATTACTTTTCACATTGTCTGTACACTAATCGGATACGCTATGTATCAAATTTATCTAACCACCACTGAGGGCGAAGCTTATGGCGGTAAGTCGCTTCCTGTGCTTATTAAAAAATATAAATTAAAAAAACCAAAGTCAGTAATCGTTTATGCAGGGGAGTTTTTTGCAATTTTTGCTTTTTTGGACTTTTTGCACTTATATTCTAAAGCACCACCGGGTATTAAGGAAAAACTTGATAAAGTGCTGGAGATGGTTTAAATAGCTACTTTTTTACTTTCCGAATTGCAGTTCTCTATACTTTTATTGCTAATTTTAAAACAATATCTTACAATTAATTTGTTTTTATAAATATTTTTATTTCACGAAAAGAGGCCACTAATTATGAAAAAAGAATATCAAGATTTATTGGATCAGGCTGCTGGAAGATCGACCACAGATTTGGAATTTCGAACAAAATTATTAAAAGATGCGCCGGCTCTTATCCAGAATGAATACAGCAAAGAACTTCCCTTTCAAGTAACTTTTCATGAGTCTAGCGAAAAAAATCTCGTTTTTATTTTACCACCATCGGAAGAAGAAGAGCTCAATTTTGATGATCTAGACCAAGTAACAGGAGGTTCTTCTGTTCATGGAATGACGCTAGCGTACGGTTTAATTCCGCCTGCTTACCGTAGGTAATATGCCGAACCAAAATGCTTGAGAATATTACTAAAAAAGGAGTAGAGATAAAATGGATATGATGAAAGTATACAATCAAGTAATTGCAAGAGTAAAGGAAGATGAGCAATTTAAAAAGGAAATTTTAACAAACCCCAAAGCTGCTTTAAAAAATACTTTAGGGGTTGAGATTGAGGATGATATCACAATTGAATTTTTTGAATCCACCCCAGAACACTATCACTTTGTACTGCCTGCCATTGCATAAATTAAAAAATAGAAAGGACTTTGCCATTGATACATTATTATCCAAGACAAGCTGTATGGGAACTTAATTTGAATTGCAACTTAAACTGTATGCACTGTGGATCTCGTGCTGGTAAAAAAAATGAAAACGAGCTGACTCTTAACGAATGTTTAGACATCGCACAACAGTTAATTGATATGAATTGCAAACAAATTACCTTGATTGGTGGAGAGATCTTTTTACGCAAGGACTGGCATAAAATTGCCCGAAAATTTGTAGACGCTGATGTTTATACCAATATCATCACTAACGCATTAAATTTACAGCAAAAACATTTTGATGCATTAGCAAAATCTGGAATTCAACAAGTAGGAATATCTATCGATGGGATGGAAGACTCACATAATAAAATTAGACGACATCCAAAGTCTTTTTATCATGTTTTGCAAACTATTCAAAAACTAAAAAGCGATCAATACAGCATTGGCATTGTCACCACATTAAACCGTTTAAATATTAACGATTTAGAAAATATGTATCAATTGTTTGTCGATCACGACATCCAGGTATGGCAACTTCAACTCACGTCTCCAATGGGAAACGCAGAAAATCATTTGTATCTGCTTTTATCTAATGAAGAGATAAAGCAAGTTATCCGCTTTATCAAACAAAAAAATAAAGATAAGAAAATGTTATTAGTTGCTGGCGACAATATTGGTTACTATACAGAAGATGAAATGTATATTAGAGGACCAAAATTTCATCCGCAAATCAATAATCGTTTTACTGGTTGCAAAGCGGGCTTATTTGTTGTCGGAATCGATAATGAAGGCAATGTACGAGGATGCGAATCACTGATGTCTGAGGAATTTATCGAAGGAAACTTGCGAAAAAACACTTTGGAAGAAATTTGGAATAAAAAAGATGCCTTTGCCTATAATAGAAATTTTAGAAAAGAGCTACTAGCTGGCAAATGTGCTGACTGTGATAAAAGTGAGGTATGTAAAGGAGGATGCCGTCAACTCAATTGTTTCACTACAGGGAATAAACATGAAAGTTTATTTTGTTGCTATGCGCAGTAAAAATTGTGTGTATATTAAAAAGGGTAGTTTTCTTTAACCACCAAAAATCAATAAAATATCTGAATATTACAGACTTTGCATCTGAAACGCTCGACTTTCCAACACCGATAAAATCGCTCTTGCCGTATCCAAAGCAGTAAAAAGCGGCACACCATGCTCAACTGCTTCACGACGAATATTCATCCCATCTGCTTTTGAATTTCCACGATTCATCCCAATCGTATTAATCACCGCACGCGCTTTGCCTGAACGGATATAATCGATAATTGTCCCATCTTCTTCTTGCAATTTATTGACGCGCTGTACCAACAAGCCTTGCTGCTCCAAATAATCCGCCGTTCCACTCGTTGCCACTATTCCGTAACCAATAGCTGCAAAGCGTTTCGCTAAAATCAATGCCTCTGCCTTTGTCTCATCCGCAATGGTAAACACGATCGAGCCGAAATTAGGCAAGTGTAAATTGGACGCTTCAAACGCCTTATACAAAGCTTTCTCCAGCGTTTGATCACTCCCCATGACCTCTCCAGTTGATTTCATTTCTGGTCCCAAATACGTATCAACCTTCGCCAACTTTGTAAATGAAAATACGGGCGCCTTCACATGCACGCACTCAGGTTCAGGATATAAGCCATCCACATACCCCAACTCGTCCAACGTTTTGCCCAAAATGAACTTGGTGGCAATCTGCGCCATTGGAATCCCTGTTACCTTCGATAAAAACGGCACCGTTCTAGAAGAGCGCGGATTCACCTCAATCACATAAACCTTCTCTTCATAGATAACAAACTGAATATTCATCATTCCAATGCAATTTAAGCCGATTGCCAAACGCTTCGTATAATCGGCAATGGTTGCCTTAATTTTGGGAGACAAAGACTGTGCCGGATACACCGCCATGGAGTCCCCAGAATGCACACCCGCATGCTCAATATGCTCCATAATGCCAGGAATCAGCACACTTTTTCCGTCCGAGATCGCATCTACTTCGCATTCTTTCCCAACCAAATAACGATCGACCAACACGGGATGATCCGGGGAAGCTTTCACTGCTGTTTTCATATATTCACGCAAATCCGCTTCATTATCCACAATCTCCATTGCCCGCCCGCCAAGCACATACGACGGACGAACCAAAACAGGATAACCGATGGCTCCTGCCACCTGCACAGCCGCTTCCTCAGAGATTGCAGTCGTACCTTTTGGCTGCGGAATGTCCAGATCTTTTAACGCTTTTTCAAATAAATCACGATCTTCTGCACGATCAAGATCTTCTACCTGCGTTCCTAAAATACGAATCCCACGCTTGGCTAACGGTTCTGCCAAATTAATGGCTGTCTGCCCACCAAACTGGACAACCACGCCTTTAGGTTGCTCCAGATCAATCACATTTAACACATCTTCTAAAGTCAGAGGTTCAAAATACAGCCTATCCGAAATGGAAAAATCAGTTGAAACCGTCTCCGGATTGGAATTCATAATAATCGCTTCAAAGCCAGATTCTTGAATTGCTTTCACCGAGTGAACCGTTGCATAGTCAAACTCCACTCCTTGACCAATTCGAATGGGACCAGAGCCTAACACCAAAATCGACGGCTTTTTGGTTCTTAAAGATTCATTTTCAAACTCATATGTTGCATAAAAATATGGTGTGCTGGACTCAAACTCCGCCGCACAAGTGTCGACCATCTTATAAACAGGAGTCACTCCTTTGACCATTCTAAAAGTGCGCACCTCATCTACCGTTTTTCCCCAAAGCTCAGCAATTTTTTGATCGGAAAAACCATTTTCTTTCGCTGTTCTTAATGTAGTTACATCTTCCACCTGCAGTGCTAACTCTTTTTCAAGCTCAACAATGTGTAATAACTTATCTAAGAAAAATAAATCAATCTTCGTAAGCTTTGCCAATTCTTCAATCGAATATCCCCGACGAATGGCCTCTGATAAATAAAACAAGCGATCGTCTTGTGCTTTTACGATTCTTTCGACGAGCTGCTCATCAGAAACCTCTGCCAACTCTTTTAGTTCATTGTGACTTGCGCCAATCTCAAGCGAACGAACCGCTTTTAACAAACTTTCTTCGATCGTGCGCCCGATTGCCATTACTTCTCCTGTGGCTTTCATCTGTGTACCCAACGTGCGGTCTCCTTTTTCAAATTTGTCAAAAGGCCAACGCGGAATCTTGGTGACAACATAATCAAGTGCCGGCTCAAACTGCGCACAGGTGGTGTTCGTCACCGGATTTTTCATCTCATTAAGCGTCAAACCCACTGCAATTTTAGCGGCTAGCTTCGCAATGGGATACCCCGTTGCCTTTGAAGCCAGCGCTGATGAACGCGAAACCCGCGGATTAACTTCAATCACATAATAGTTAAAGCTCTTAGGATCAAGCGCCAACTGAACGTTACATCCTCCTTCAATCTTTAACGCCCGAATAATTTTTAGCGAAGCATCTCGCAGCATCTGATATTCATAATCAGATAACGTCTGCGAAGGAGCAAAGACAATTGAGTCGCCGGTATGAATGCCCATGGGGTCAAAATTTTCCATATTACAAACGACAATCGCATTGTCTTGCGAATCGCGCATCACTTCATATTCAATTTCCTTGAAGCCCGCGATCGATTTTTCAATCAAGCATTGATTGACAGGCGACAACTTTAAACCATTTTCGGCAGTCACGCGCAACTCTTTTTCATTCTCACACATTCCACCACCTGTACCACCTAAAGTAAAAGCCGGTCGCACAATGATGGGATAGCCGATTTTTTTCGCAAAAGTTAACGCTTCAGCTACCGTATGCACGATATCTGATTCTGGAATCGGTTGATCCAACTCTTCCATTAATTGCTTGAATAAATCACGATTCTCTGCCTTGTCAATGGCGGACAACTTTGTGCCCAACAACTTAACCCCAAGCTCTTCTAAAACGCCGACTTTGGCAAGCTCCATTGCCATATTTAAACCCGTTTGCCCACCCAGTGTTGGCAGAAATGCATCAGGTCGCTCCTTACGCAAAATACGCGAAACAAACTCCAACGTAATCGGTTCAATGTACACCTTACCTGCAATTTCTTGATCTGTCATAATAGTTGCAGGATTTGAATTCACCAAAACAACTTCATAGCCTTCTTCACGTAAAGCTAAGCAAGCCTGCGTGCCTGCATAATCAAACTCCGCTGCCTGACCAATCACAATCGGACCTGAACCGATCACGAGTATTTTTTTTATATCTGTACGCTTTGGCATTCTTACTCCCCTCTGTACTTTCTCAAGAACTCGTTAACAGGCTCTTAGAACTTGTTAACGATCTCCAGAATTGCGCAATTTTGATTAATTTTTGACACTTTTTTGTCAAAAATCCTCGAAATAGCACCACTATTTCTGCGTTTTTTTCCGCAAATTGCCTAAAAATTAATCAAAAATTTCATCAATAGCGAGATCGTTAACAAGCTCTTAGACAAAAACCAACCCAAAAGTTAGAAAAATAACTTCTGGGCCAACTTTACAAACTATTCATTAGGGTCTAAATAATACTTTTCAAACTTTTTCAAACTATCATTATCATCAAAATCATAAACTAATGGCGGAAAATTCGGAATCTCAACATTCATAATCTCATCATCTGATAATTGCTCAATATGTTTCACCAGAGCACGAATCGAATTACCATGTGCTCCAACAAAAACATCTTTCCCTTCCTTTAAAGCAGGAGCAATTTTATCTTCCCAATATGGTAAAGCCCGCTCTAAAGTTACCTTTAAGTTTTCTGCATCAGGGATCGCTGAATCGTCTAATAAAGCATAACGACGATCTGTATGAGCAGAGTACTTATCAGTGCGCGGCATCGCTGGTGGCAAAGTATCATAAGAACGACGCCAAATATGAACTTGCTCATCTCCATGTTTTGCCGCAGCATCTGCCTTATTTAATCCAGTTAATCCACCATAATGCCGCTCATTTAAACGCCAAGACTTTTCAACTGGCACCCATAATTGACCAGCAAACTCTAATACATAATTAGTTGTTTTAATTGCACGTTTTAAAACAGAAGTAAAGGCAATATCAAATTTAATTCCTGCTTCTTTAAGCAATTGCCCTGCTTTAATCGCTTCTTCTACACCTTGCTCTGCTAAGTCTACATCCGCCCAACCTGTAAACAAATTTTTTTGATTCCATTCAGATAAACCATGACGTGCAAAAACTAATTTTGACATTCAAAAATAATCTCCTTTTTATTTTTGTTTAAACAAACTTTAAAAAAATCTGCTTAGTGCATTATACCTTGCTTTTTTCTAAATTAAAATTGCATGAAGCGGGGTAGAAACTAAATATTTTCCAACACAATCTGCGCAATAACGACTTTTTCTGTATGGGAAATAGAAACCCATACTTTGCCTTTAAAAGGCGCTTTATTTACATATGGCGCACCTAAGTCATTAGTCAATGTTTCAATATCTTGTAGATCTAAATTTTTTAAACCTGTTCCTAAAGCTTTAGCAAAAGCTTCTTTTACTGCAAAACGCCCCGCTGCATATTCAACTTTTCGACGATCATTAAGATCATCAAAATAAGCTTTTTCCTTCGATGTTAAAATGCGTATAATAAATCGTTCACTTTTAGCAATTGCCTTTTGCATTATATCTAAATCTACAATATCGATGCCGATCCCTTGAATCATTTCATCCTCCGTGTTCATATTTTAACAAATAATCAAATAAAGGACACAAGGGGCAAAAACGTCAAAAACAAATTACTTCGCTCCGAAACAAGTTAACAGGTTCTTAGCATTTCTTAACTTATTTATCACCTTTATTACGAATTACAAAACCTTGTCTTTTTTCAGAACTAGTTCCACGTTTCTTATTATCCCAGCTATCTCTATAACGACGATCTTTACCACGATAACTGCTTCTTCTGTTTCGTTTACGATTATCTTCACGAGAACGCCAATTATCTTGAGAATAACCTCCACGGCGATTATTACTACGACGTCTGCGCTCAAGCAATGGACGCTCGGGGGTAATTGTCACCTTTGCTTGATCTTGCGGCAATGTAGCAATAGTGCTTAACAAGTAAGCTGCCACTTCTTCTGCCGAGTGCTGTGCTAATAGTTTTTCAGCTGCTACTCCATACTTTTCAAGTAAATCTTCATTTGCTTCAATTTTAGCTGAAATTTCTTTAAAAGCTGCACCTAGCGCTCCACGAAAAGCTTCTGAGTCAGTTGGCGGACGCAATGGAGACATTTTCTTTTTCGTTAAGCGCTCAATTGTATGCAAATAACCGATCTCATTTGGGGTAACAAAAGTAACTGACAAGCCCTCTTTACCAGCACGACCTGTACGGCCAATCCGATGCACATAAGATTCTGGATCTTGCGGAATATCATAGTTATACACATGAGTCACACCAGAAATATCTAAACCACGTGCAGCCACATCTGTAGCCACCAAGATATCAATCTCATTATTTTTAAATGCCCGCAACACGCTCATACGTTTTTGCTGTGTTAAATCTCCATGAATTCCTTCTGCTTTATATCCACGTGCTTCCAAACCACGCGCTAATTCATCAACACGACGCTTTGTCCGTCCAAAAATAATTGTTAACTCAGGTTTTTGTACATCAAATAATCGCGTCATAATGTCAAATTTTTCATAATCTTTGGATCGAATATAATATTGATCAATTAAATCAGCAGTCATTTCCTTCGTTTTAATTTTTACATGCTTAGGACTTTTCATAAATTGCAAACCAATGCGTTTAATTGCATTCGGCATTGTAGCTGAAAATAATAATGTTTGTCTTGCTGTTGGAACCTTTGCAATGATTGCTTCAATGTCATCTAAAAAGCCCATGTTAAGCATTTCATCAGCTTCATCAAGCACTAATGTAGTCACAGTTTCCAGCTTAACAGTTCGACGATTAATGTGATCAAGCAAACGTCCCGGTGTTCCAACTAAAATATGCGGACGATCCTTTAAAGCACGAATTTGACGATTAATATCCGCGCCACCATATACTGCTTGAACACGAACTTTTTTAGCGTGCCCTAAACGCCATAACTCTTCTTGTGTTTGAATGGCCAACTCACGCGTTGGAGCAATGACAAGTCCTTGCAAAATATGATTGGTTGTATCAATTTTTTGAAGCATCGGCAAACCAAAAGCAGCCGTTTTTCCCGTTCCTGTTTGCGCTTGACCAATCACATCTTGACCACCAAGTGCTAATGGAACCGTTGCAGCTTGAATCGGTGTAGCTTCCTCAAAACCAGCTTTTTCAATTGACTGCAAAATTTCTGTTGATAATTTTAATTCATTAAATTTCAAAATATAAAACTTCCTTTCGATTTTTGTAGGATTTTTAGCGACATTAAAATCGCTTCGCCACAATTTAACCGAAAAACCATTGATTCAAATATTTTTTGAACACGGTATTAATAGACCTATCCTATACTTATAGATCTAAGAACCTGTCTACTATCTCTCTATAGATGAAATTTTGGGAAAATTTTTATGCAATTCTAGGCAAAAAACGCAGATTTGGTAATCCAAATCGAGGCTTTTTAACGACGAAGGGCGAAAAATTGTCGAAAATTTCGCTATTATGGAGATAGTAGACAGGTTCTAATTATCTTAAGACAATCCCCCCATAAAATCATCTTGAAAATTGTCACTATTCTAAGAGCCTGTTAACGATCTCTAGTGAAATGAATTTTTGAGCTATTTTTTCGTAGTTTGAGGCAAAAAACGCAGGTTTAGTGGTTCTAAATCGAGGCTTTTTAACGAAAAAATACGAAAAAATAGCCAAAATCATTCATCGCTCCGAGATCGTTAACAGGCTCTATGCCCTTTTCACTAATGACAAATTATATAACTTCCGTTTTCTTCAACTCTATTTAACTCTTATCGATTTCTCGGCAACTATGATATGATACCATGATATTTACTGCTAAGTCAATTTGTTAAATTATGTCTGTACCGGTATGCCAACGCTCAATGATACAAAGGTTTAAGTATAAAAAAAGATTGTTTTTTTGTATAAGTATTGCTATAGTTTTGCTGTTGAATATTCTTGCTTTTACAAGACTCTTGGGAACTTTCAACTTAGATATGAGGTTGGCAAATGATACAGTTTTCTAAGATCAGTGCGACAGTTCATTATACTCCTGAAAAAAAGGTTACAAATGATGATCTTTCGCAGATTATGGATACAAGTGATGAGTGGATTAGAACACGTACAGGAATTGCTAATCGTCATATTGCAACGAGTGAAAATACATCTGATTTATGTACAAAGGTAGCTCAACTTTTATTAGAAAAAAGTAATACTCCTGCTGATAAACTTGATTTTATTTTAGTTGCGTCGATGACTCCTGATTATGCTATGCCGAGTACGGCAAGCTTAGTTCAAGGAAATATTGGAGCTAGCAATGCTTTTGCATTAGATGTTTCAGCCGCCTGTTCAGGATTTATTTATGCACTTACATTAGCTGATAAGTTAATTTGTAGCAATGCATATAGGAAAGGTTTAGTTATCGGCGGTGAAGTGATATCCAAAATTCTGAACTGGAATGACCGCTCAACAGCTGTGTTATTTGGAGACGGCGCCGGTGGTGTGTTGCTGACAGCTGACAAAAAGCCTTATATATTAGCTGAAGAGTTGCAAACAGACGGTACGCGTTGGAGTGCACTAACAGCTGGGGAGCTGCCACTTCATTCGCCATATAGTCCTAGTCCTTTTAAGGAAGTTAATCCTTATCTGCAAATGGCTGGTCGAGAAATTTTTGATTTTGCGATTCGTGATATTCCTAAAAATATTATTGCGACTTTAAAAAAAGCTAAACTTGATGTAGCTGATGTCGATTATTATTTATTGCATCAGGCAAATGTTAGAATAATTGATAAAATCGCCAAAAAATTAGGAACTCCTCGTTTAAAATTTTTAACAAATATAGAAAAATATGGAAATACAAGTGCAGCCTCGATACCTATTTTACTGGATGAAGCTGTGGCTAAAGGAACATTAATTTTAGGTTCGGGCCAAAAAGTGATGTTAACAGGTTTTGGTGGAGGATTAACATGGGGAAGTGTGTTGCTTTCTATTTAATTAAAACCGATAACATAAAATAATTAATTACTGGAGGAATTATTCATGACTACATTTGATAAAATTAAAGAGATTATTGTGGAGGAATTAGGTAAAGAGCCAGAAGAGGTAACATTAACAACTTCTTTTGAAGATTTAGAAGCAGATTCTTTGGATTTTTTCCAAATTATTAATGAGATTGAAGATGCTTTTGATGTAAAAATCGAATCTGAAGAAGGACTAAATACAGTTGAAGATTTAGTTAAATTTGTTGATGCTCAAAAAGGTTAAAAACTTATTATAAAAAAACGTGGTGGCTCCTTGGGTTTTATTATATGAAATCTAAGAGACAAGTTAACGAGGCCATAATGCCACGTTTTTATTACATTCTCATAATTAAGGAAAACAGGTATATGAAATCAAAAATGATAGATTTATTGAATATTAAATATCCCATTTTTCAAGGCGGCATGGCTTGGGTAGCGGATGGGGATTTAGCTGGCGCAGTATCAAAAGCTGGTGGTTTTGGAATTATTGGTGGCGGAAATGCGCCTAAAGAGATTGTTCAAAAGAACATTCATAGAATTAAAGAGATAACAGATTCCCCGTTTGGGGTCAATATTATGTTACTTTCTCCTTTTGTGGATGATATTGTTGATTTAGTTATTGAAGAAGGCGTAAAAGTCGTAACAACAGGTGCAGGAAATCCTGCTAAATATATGGAGCGTTTTAAGAAAGCCCGGATGGTTGTCATTCCTGTAATCCCTTCCGTAGCTTTAGCACGTCGAATGGAAAAAATCGGCGTGGATGCTGTTATTGCCGAAGGAATGGAAGCAGGAGGACATATCGGAAAACTGACAACAATGGCTTTGGTACGCCAAGTGGCTGAAGCTGTTGATATTCCAGTTATTGCAGCAGGTGGAATTGGTGACGGCGCAGGTATGGCCGCAGCTTTTTGTTTAGGAGCTGAGGCTGTACAAGTTGGGACGCGCTTTGTAATAGCTAAAGAATCAAATGCCCATGTTAATTACAAACAAAAAATTATTAAGGCTCGCGATATTGACACTGTTGTTTCAGCACAACATTTCGGGCATGCTGTGCGTTCAATCAAAAATAAGTTAACTCGTGCTTTTGATAAAGCTGAAAGAGATGCTTTTAAACAAGAAAATCCAGATTTAACAGTGTTTGAAGAAATGGGTGCAGGAAAATTGCCCGTATCAGTAATTGATGGCGATGTGGAAAATGGTTCGGTTATGGCAGGACAAATTGCAGGTTTAATTTCTAAAGAAGAAACAGCTGAAGAAATTCTCAAAGACCTCTATGAGGGGGCTAAGAAAATTATGGCTCAAGAAGCTGAAAAATGGCTTGAAATATAGAAATATTAATGGAGAAAAATTAATGACAGTGGCATTCATTTTTGCTGGGCAAGGAGCACAATATCTTGGTATGGGACGTGATTTATATGATCAAGAAAAGCTTGTGCAAGAAACTTTTGCTAAAGCTAGTAAGGTGCTTGGTTATGATCTTGCTAAGTTAATTTTTACCGAAGAAGAGAAATTAAATCAAACGCAATTTACACAGCCGGCTATTTTAACTGTTAGTATTGCTTTTTGGCGTTTGCTTAAAACACGCGGATTTAAAGCTGATGTTATGGCCGGGTTAAGCTTAGGTGAGTACTCGGCGTTAGTTGCTAGTGAGGCTTTCGATTTTAAAGAAGCATTGTTACTTGTTGCTCAGCGCGGTAAGTATATGGCTGAAGCTACTGCGCCAGGCGTTGGTAAAATGGTAGCAGTGTTAAATGCTAAACGATCATTAATTGAAGAAAAGTGTAAAGAAGCTTCAGCTAAAGGCGTGGTGAGTCCGGCTAATTATAATACGCCAACACAAATTGTAATTGGCGGCGAAGTTGCAGCAGTAGACGAAGCTATCTCTTTATTGAGCCAAGCTGGAGTAAAACGGATGGTGCCATTAAATGTTAGTGGACCGTTTCATACAGCTTTACTTAAACCTGCATCTGAGAAGCTAGCAATAACTTTAGAAAAGTTAAATATTCATGATTTAAAAGTACCAGTAATTTCAAATATTACTGCACAAGTTATAAAGCAAGATGAAATCAAAAACTTGTTAACCAAGCAAGTGATGTCTGCCGTTCATTTTGATGAAAGTATCGAACTAATGAAAGAAATGGGTGCGACGACTTTTGTAGAAATCGGTCCTGGAAAAGTATTGTCCGGCTTTTTACGTAAAATTGATAAAAATTTAGTTATTTCACATGTAGAAGATTGTGAGACTTTAGCAAAAACCTGTGAGTTGTTAGGAGGTGGAGCATGAGCGTGCAAGGGAAAAATGTTTTTATTACAGGCTCAACGCGCGGTATTGGTCAAGCAATTGCTAAAAATTTTGCTAAAAATGGCGCTAATGTTGCTGTAAATGGACGTAAAGAAATTTCGACAGCTTTTTTAAGTGAACTTACAGATTTTGGTGTAAAAGCTGTTGGCATTGTTGGTGATATTGCTGATTTCACGCAAGCTGAAGCCATGATTCTTGAAGCTGAAGAAAAATTAGGACCATTAGATATATTAGTAAATAATGCTGGCATCACCAATGATAAATTAATGCTTCGAATGAGTGAAGAAGATTTTGAAAAAGTCTTAAAAGTCAATCTTACCGGCACATTTAACATGACACAGAATGTTTTAAAGAAAATGCTTAAACGTAGATCAGGCGCAATTATTAATATTAGCTCGGTGGTTGGTTTGATAGGAAATGTTGGTCAAGCAAATTATGCTGCCTCTAAGGCTGGAGTGATCGGTTTTACAAAGTCTGTCGCGCGTGAAGTAGCTCCTCGTAATATTACGGTCAATGCGATTGCTCCAGGTTTTATTCAAACAGAAATGACTGATAGTTTAGCAGGTGCAGCAAAAGAAGTGATGTTGCAACAGATCCCCTTAAAAAGATTTGGTGAAGTTGATGATGTTGCTAAGGTAGCAATGTTTTTGGCTGAAGCAAATTATTTAACAGGCCAAGTAATTAATGTTGATGGCGGTTTGGTAATGAATGGGTAAATAGAAGGTGAGACGATGAATCGAGTAGTAATTACAGGATATGGTGTTACTTCCCCAATTGGCAATACGCCTAAAGAGTTTTGGAATAATTTGCATGATGGCAAAATTGGTTTAGGACCAATTACCAAATTTGATGCAACTGAAACCGGAATAACAATTGCCGGAGAGATTAAGGATTTTCCGTTTAATAAGTATTTTCAAAAAAAAGATGCTAAGCGAATGGACTTATTTTCACTTTATGGGATTTATGCAGCTTTAGAAGCGTTTGTTATGGCGCATCTTGAAAAAGACTCTCTTGATCTTCAGCGTTTTGGCGTAATTGTCGGCTCGGGAATTGGTGGCTTAAAAACGATTCAGGAACAAGTTATTCGCATGCATGATAAGGGGATGAACCGTGTATCTCCTTTATTTGTTCCAATGTCGATTTCAAATATGGCCGCGGGCAATATTGCTTTGCATCTTGGTGCCAAAGGAATTTGTACATCAATTACAACTGCTTGCGCTTCGGCAACCAATGCAATTGGCGAAGCTTTTCGCAATATTAAGTTTGGCTACTCTGATGTAATTATTGCTGGTGGAGCTGAGGCTTCCATTTGTCCGATTGGCATCTCTGGTTTTGCAGCATTAACAGCTTTATCCAAAGAAACTGACCCCACTCGTGCTTCAATTCCTTTTGATAAAGATCGAAATGGTTTTGTCATGGGTGAAGGAGCAGGAGTTCTTGTTTTGGAATCCTTTGATCATGCGAAAAAACGCGAAGCAAAAATTTTAGGTGAAGTGGCAGGTTATGGTGCAACTTGTGATGCCTATCATATGACAAGCCCAATTCCTGATGGTAGCGGTGCAGCAAATGCAATGCAGCTAGCCATTGATGAAGCAGAAATTACAGCTGACAAGGTGGGATATATTAATGCTCATGGAACTTCTACACAAGCCAATGAAAAAGGAGAAAGCAAAGCTATTGAATCTGTTTTTGGAGTAGAAAATAAACCGTTGGTTTCCTCCACCAAATCACTAACTGGACACCTTTTAGGAGCTGCTGGTGGAATTGAAGCAGTGGCTACTTTGCAAGCTTTGGAGAATCAGTTTGTTCCAGCTACAATGGGGACAAAAGAGTTTGATGAAGATATGCATATCAATGTTGTGATTGAAAAAGGTATCGAGCACTCGATGGAATATGCGCTTAGCAACTCCTTAGGTTTTGGTGGGCACAATGCTGTTATTGCTTTGAAGAAATGGAGTGAGGGATCGTGAATCTGAAGGATATTCAGGATATTGTTAAGCAATTTGACGCTTCTTCACTAACAGAATTTGAACTACGGAAAGCTGATTTTGAATTATATTTAAATAAAAATAATCAAATTAGACGAAATCAGTCTGTTGAAAATATTGTAGCAAACGCTGAAACTCAAGAAATGATGAAATCTGAACAAGAAAGTTCTGTAAGTCAAGCAGAAGGCGAAGTGATTAAGTCTCCTATTGTTGGTGTTGTTTATCTTAAACCTTCTCCTGATAAAAGTCCTTATGTTACCGTTGGAGATAGTATTGCAGCCAACCAAACAGTATGTATTATTGAAGCGATGAAAATGATGAATGAAATTCCCGCCGGACGAGATGGCGTTATCACAGAAATTCTTGTAAAAAATGAACAAGTAGTAGGAATTGGTGAACCATTATTCCGGATCAAATAGGCAATCCTTTTAAACTTTAATCAAATAAGTTACTATTTTAGCTTTATTATAAACGCTAATGTTATAATTTGGAAAATTGATTAAAGGAGTGACTTATAAATGAATAAAGTAAAGAAAAAGATGTCTTTAGTTCTTGGTTTGTTGGTTGTTTTATCATCGTTTTTTTTGTTAACAGGTTGTGGTCAAAATCAAGCTGATAAAAGTGGGGGGTCTGCAAAAACAGCAAAGATGAGTCAAGATTTTAACAGTAGTGAGATTGAAAAATTCAATATAGATAGCGGTATTATGGATGTTCAAATTGAAAAAGGAGAAACACTTCATTTTGATATCAAATATATAAAGGAGCGCAAACCTACAATAGCGGTTAAAGACAAAACGTTAAACTTTGATTCCAAGACCAAGGATTTATCCAATAATGATAAAAAACTTAATTTAAAAATTACTCTACCAACTGACAAAGAGTTTATTGATTTTAAACTTACTCAAAGTAATGGTGAAGCGAAAATTCAAGAATTAAAAACACAGTCTTTAACAATTGGTAGCGGTAATGGTGATATCAAAATTGATAAACTAATCGTAACTAAAGCTAGCTCTATCAGCAATGGCAACGGTAGTGTAGAGTTAAATAATTTAACCGCACCAGGTTTAAACATTAGTGTTGGAAATGGAAGCATTAGTGTACATGGTAAAGAGGCAAAGAGAAAATATCAAGAAGGCA
Organism: Lactobacillales bacterium; assembly: GCA_031268845.1. Taxonomy (GTDB): domain Bacteria; phylum Bacillota; class Bacilli; order Lactobacillales; family Streptococcaceae; genus JAIRLR01. The sequence goes on from JAIRWP010000012.1 coordinate 15,567, forward strand.
ATCAAAAGGAAGTCTTAAAAATTACTTCGGGAAATGGCAATATTGAGATCAAATAATTAGATTATGTTTAGAACCTACCAGCTTTTTGAGCTATTTTTTCACAATTTGAGGCAACATTTTTTTTGCGGGTATTTTTTATATGTAGCAATACGTTAT
>JAIRWP010000076.1 GCA_031268845.1 Lactobacillales bacterium
TTGAAAAACTATGGGCAAATTTAAAAAATTGGTTGCGTTTGAATTCTAAAAATTACTTAACAATTCAGGATGCTATCGCAGCTTATTTTAAATCGGAATAGCTATAAAGCTGATAATGCATTATCTGCAATTATAAGCAGAAAAGCTTAGCAAAAATTGCTATACTAATGAAGTGATAGAAGTTTTCACATCTTATCCTTCGGGGTCGTTACGGATTCGACAGGCGTTGTTTGAGCTTTAATTGCGCTTTGAAGGTTACGTCTTCATTAAAACGTTACAGTTAAATATAACTGCTGAAAAAAAAGAACCTTTCGCTTTAGCTGCCTAAAAAACAGCTGAGTGAGATCTGCTTTTCATCGCCCATGTGAAAATGTTAGGTCTTAATTAAGTGGGCTACGCTAATCACTCCCGTCTGCAGTGTTTAGAAGAGATTATCAGACTAGCAAAGTGGATATGGTGTTGTGTGGCATTCTACGGCGCGAAATCAAAATTGCACAACTATAAGCGTAGAGGTTAAAGTGGCAAAATGTTTGGACAGGGGTTCAACTCCCCTCGGCTCCATTTCATTAAAGACAAGTTAACAGGCTCTGAGAGGTTTTCTCTATCAAAGGAATAGATATCGTTATAGAAGATTAAAAGTGTATTTACGGCAATAGCTTGAATTATGTTATAAAAACACCCGCTGGTTTTCCCATTTTTCATCATTCCATGATATAATTTGGATACTTAAAAAGCTTCAAGAAATTTCTTGAGCTTTTTTATTTTGGAAAAATGGAGGCCATATAAATGGTAGAAAACTTAGAAAAAGAATGGTACGCCGTACAAACATATTCTGGATATGAAGGCAAAGTAAAGCATGATATTGAATCTCGTACTCAAAGTATTCTTGGAATGGAAAATTATATCTTCCGTCTTGTCATTCCTTCTGAAAAGAAAATGGTCGAAAAAAAAGGCAAATTAAAAGAAAAAGAAGAGTATATCTTTAAAGGTTATGTTCTCATTGAAATGATTATGACTGATGAATCATGGTTTGTTGTTCGTAATACTCCTAATGTCACTGGCTTTGTAGGATCTCATGGAGCAGGATCTAAACCAGTACCCCTTTTACCTGAAGAAATTAACTCTATTTTGCGTGCAATGGGACAATTTGTACGTACTACAGAATTAGATGTAGAAATAGGAGATACAATTCAGATCATTAAGGGAGCTTTTGCAAATATGACCGGACAAGTTATCGAGATTGATCATGATAAACAAAAGCTTAAAGTTACAATTGAAATGTTTGGTCGCGAAACCAATGCTGAACTTGATTTTTCGCAAGTGGATGTTTTGGATTAAACTTGCTCAAATAGATCGGAGTTGCAATGTCTGAGATTGATTCTTCTAGAACGAAAAGCACAATGCGTAATGCAGTTATTAGTGGTATTACGCAGATATTTATCATTGTTACACGCTTTGTGATTCAAACTATTTTTATGTATAAATTAGGAAAAGCCTATACAGGAATCAACGGTGTCTTTAATAATGTGATTTTAGTGCTAAATATCGCAGAGTTAGGTCTTAGTAGCGCACTAGCTTACTCAATGTATAAAGCTCTAGTTGAAAAAGATGTTCTTAAAATCTCTGGTTTAATGAATTTTTATCGCAAAACATATCATAAAATCAGCGGTGTTATTGCTGGCTTAGGCTTAACGTTAATTCCTTTTATCCCTCTACTTATTAAGGGACATCAAGCTGTGCCACATGTAACACTTATTTATCTTTTATTTTTGTTAAACACCGTTAGCAGTTACTTCTTTTCCTTTAAACGTAACTTGCTTACAGCAGATCAGAAAGAGTATCTTAATCAGCTCAATATTTTGCTTTATACGACTATCCAGATTATTTTGCAAATATTTGTCTTGCTGGTATTTAAAGCCTACATTACTTATTTACTGATTTTTATTGTTTTTCAGTGGATTGCTAATTTTTCTATTTCGCGTAAAGTTGATCAATTGTATCCTTTCTTAAAAGAAAACAGACAAGCAAAGATTGATGCTAAAGAGCTGCTGATTATAAAACATAATACAAAGGAATTAATTGGCGGCAAAGTCAGCGAGGTTGCTGAGATTGGAACGGATAACTTGTTGCTAAGCTCAATTATGGGAGTCCAAGTAGCAGGAACTTACTCTAGCTATGAACTAATCCGAAATGCTGTTTTAAAGCTTTTGCAAATGATTATCTTTGGTGCAACTGCTAGTATAGGCAATTTTGTCCATTCAACTAAAGATAAAAAACAAGTTGAAGAAATGATGTATCGTCATTTTCGAATCTCATTTATTTTGGCGTTATTTAGCTTTACTTGTTTATTAAACTTATTGCGCCCATTTATTTTGATCTGGAATCAAAATTATCTCGTAAGTTCTTTAACAATCTGGTTGATTAGTTTTGATGTCGGTCTTAAAATCTTGCGCAATACTCCGATCGCTTTTTTTTCAGCACTGGGAACTTATCAACATATGGGAATTAAATCAATTATAGAATCTTTGCTAAATCTTATTTTTTCAGCGTTATTTCTTTCTTTAACTAACCTTGGAATTGCAGCTGTTGTACTAGGAACAATTTTAGCTAACGTTTTCGTCAGCTCTTGGTGGGAGCCGTACCAACTTTATCGTTTATATTTTAAAAAGAAATGCACAAAATATCTTGCTTGCTACTGGAAATATCTTTTTTTAATGCTAATAAGTGGCGCTTTAAGTTCTATTTTCTTAAATAAAATAGCAACGAAAAATTTAATTACAGATTTTCTTTTATCAAGCGTTATCAGTATTGTTTTTGCCTTTGTTGCTTCTTTTTTATTTGTTCGCCAGGACATGCAGTTTATACTAAACAATTTGTGGAAAAAAATTAGGAGGATAGTATGACTTTTCAATATTTTGGCTTTGATGCATTGCTAAGGATTGTTAGCCACTTATCATTTGTTTATCTAGCATTCTGGGCACTGCAATCAGTTAATCTTGAAATTTTATTTCGAAAAAAAGCTGGACAGATTCGTCAAATTCGTTGTGTTTTGATTTTAGCGGCAATAGTTATAGGTTACATAGCTAGCAGCTTCTTTTTGGAAGTATTGCTTTTATTTAAAAATGCTTTGCTTATAGTTAGATAAATTGAATATAGCCACGTCAAACGCATGCATATATTCTAAAATAACATAATTTATAAAAAAACTTGATTCTCTCAAAATGCTAAATTTTTGTTATTCTAAAATCAAAAATAAATATCTGGGAGCGTGTAATTATTAAATTATGCTATATTTAGACACTTTAGAAGATATTCGTCAATCTAAAAAAGTAAAACACAAATTATCTGACATTGTATTGCTTGTCCTATTAGCTATGTTGGCTAACATTGAATACTGGGAAGAGATTGAAGATTTTGCACGTTTCTACGAAAAAATTCTGAAAAAGTACTTGGAATTACCTAATGGAATTCCCTCTCACGATACAATTCAACGTGTTATGGGCACTCTCCATCCAAAAGTTACAGCTGAACTCCAAATTATGTGGGTTCAACTAGTTTCTGAAAAAAAGAAAAACAAACTCCGTAAAATCTTTAATCTTGATGGTAAAACAACACACGAAAAGAGATTTTATATGCAGAGTTTCTACGACGGTGCAGAAGAATTTGCGCGTGCTGTTCGTGGACATTGGGCAATTGAGAGTATGCATTGGCTACTTGATGTAACTTTTCATGAGGATGCAAATCAGACGCTGAACAAAACAGCTGCACAAAATCTAAATCATTTAAGAAAGTTATCTCTAGCTATATTGAGAAGTTTAGATTTAGGTAAAAAAATGAGTTATAGCTATTCCGATTTAAAATAAGCTGCGATAGCATCCTGAATTGTTAAGTAATTTTTAGAATTCAAACGCAACCAATTTTTTAAATTTGCCCATAGTTTTTCAATTTTATTTTT
>JAIRWP010000046.1 GCA_031268845.1 Lactobacillales bacterium
TGTTAACGATCTCTCTATTGATGGATTTTTTGAGAAATTTTTATGCATTTTTAGGAAAAAAACGTAGGTTTAGCGGTGCTAAATCGAGGCTTTTTGACGAAGAAAGGCACAAAATTTCCAAAAAAGTCGCAATTACGGAGATCGTTAACAAGCTCTAAGGAGTAATTAAGTAAATGATTAAGGTGTTTGGTAAGATTCGTTATCATTGGCAGCCTGATATAGCGTTGTCGATTGCTTATTGGAGTCTTACGGTTAGTATTTTTTTTATTGGTTGGGTTTTAACTTTTGAAAGAACTCATGTTTATTGGTTGACGTTTATTATATGGTTTATTTTTTTGTTCTTCTGCATTCTAGGAATGCATCGACATTTTTGGATTGAGGATGATAAAGAGTATCTCCATGTTGTTTCTTTATGGGGCAAACATCGAGCAGATATTCCGATTTCTTCGATTACAAAAATTTTAGTTAGTCCTCATGGGATTGTGATTTTTTCTAAGAAATGGGATCGTGGACGAATTTATTATATGCGTAAATGGCATCGTAAACCGTTTATAAAGGATCTGACCGGTCGTTCAACATTTAATGGCGAAGTAGAGAAAATTGGCCAAATTATTTATGAAAAACAAAAGTAGGGAAAAGTTATGAGAACAGATATCGAAATTGCTCAAGAGGTTAAGCTAGCACCAATTGCTGAAGTTGTTAAAAATTTGAATGTTGAGGTTGATGATCTTGAGTTTTATGGAAAATATAAGGCAAAGCTAAGTTTTGAGAAGATCGATGCTTTAAAAACAAATTATAATGGAAAATTAATTTTAGTAACAGCGATTAATCCAACTCCTGCTGGCGAAGGTAAGTCAACAGTGACCATTGGTTTAGGCGATGCATTAAATAAAGTTGGCAAAAAAACAGTGATTGCGTTGCGTGAGCCTTCTTTAGGTCCAGTAATGGGAGTTAAAGGCGGTGCAACTGGTGGCGGTTTAGCCCAAGTTTTGCCGATGGAAGATATTAATTTGCATTTTACCGGGGATATGCATGCGATAACAACGGCTAATAATGCCTTATCGGCCTTAATTGATAATCATGTTCATCAAGGTAATGAGTTAAATATTGATTTGCGTCGTGTGATCTGGAAGCGCGTGGTGGATTTAAATGATCGCGCTTTGCGTCATGTAGTGGTAGGACTTGGTGGACCAATTCAAGGAGTGCCACGTGAGGATGGTTTTGATATTACCGTAGCTTCTGAGATCATGGCTATTCTTTGTTTGGCAATGGATATTGAAGATTTAAAACGACGCTTAGCCAAAATTGTGATTGGCTATACTTATACGCGTGAGCCGGTAACTTGTGGAGATTTGCAGGTTGAAGGTGCGCTTGCTTTGCTACTAAAAGAAGCATTGAAGCCAAATATTGTTCAAACGATTGAAAAAACACCAGCGCTAATTCATGGCGGACCTTTTGCGAATATCGCTCATGGTTGTAACTCTGTTTTGGCAACGACAACAGCTTTGAAATTAGGAGAGTATGTGGTAACTGAAGCAGGATTTGGAGCTGATTTGGGTGCGGAGAAATTTTTAAATATTAAGGTTCCAAATTTACCTAAAGCACCAGATGCAGTGGTTGTGGTAGCAACGATTCGTGCGCTGAAAATGCATGGTGGTGTGGCCAAAGAGGATTTGCAAGTAGAAAATATTACGGCTTTGAAAAAAGGTTTTGCGAATTTAGAAAAGCATATTGAAAATATTCAAAGCTTTAATGTGCCGGTAATGGTGGCGATTAATGAATTTATTTCAGATACAAAATTAGAAGTTGAGACTTTGCTTAAACTTTGTCAAGAAAAAGGTGTGAGAGTTAAGCTTTGTGCTGTTTGGGAAAAGGGAAGCGCTGGTGGTGTAGCTTTAGCAAAAAGTGTTATTGAAGTTGCTGAGCAAATACCAAAACAAACTTTTCAGCCTACGTATGATGTTAAAGATTCGATTGAAGAGAAAGTGACAGCTATCGTTCAAAAAATTTATGGTGGCGATAAAGTAATTTTTGAAAAGAAAGCAAAAAATCAGTTGACTATGTTTAAAAAATATGGTTGGGATCAATTGCCTATTTGTATGGCAAAAACACAGTATTCGCTTTCAGATGATCCAAAATCTTTAGGTAGACCAAGTGGTTTTAGAATTACCATTCGAGAGTTTGTACCAAAGTTGGGTGCTGGCTTTATTGTGGCTTTAACAGGGGATGTGATGACGATGCCAGGCTTGCCAAAATGCCCTGCAGCATTAAATATGGATGTGAATGCTAAAGGAGAAGCGATAGGATTGTTTTAAAAGCTATGTGAAAAAAAGTTAACTAAATTTTATTTCACTTTACTCATAATTTATGAGTAAAATATATTTTTATGTTGTTTAAGTCATTGTTTATGAGGAGAGTGATTTATGTGAAAAGGGAAAAATTTTTAAGAGTTGTTTTTGCTGTTGGTAGTTTGATTGGAATTGCTTTTATAGCCAATATTGTCATTGCTCGGGGCATTCAGGAGTACCATGTTATTATACCACCTGTTGGATCTACAACCACCGGACGTATTCGTAAAGAAAATCATACTGGAGCTGTTAATAATAACACTTCTGTTGGTAGTGGGAATAGAACAACTATGTATTGTGCCATTCGTGTCGCAAACACTGGCCAAGATGTAACTCCAAATATTCGTGTCGATTCAGGTCAACGAATCGGAATTCCTTACTATAGAGTAGATCAGGTAGTTGGTCATGATACAACCCTAGCAGTGTCAACGCATCCGTTTGTTATTGTCCACGTGGAAGCACATGGTTCTTGGAGTCCAGATTCAAATTAAAATTTTATGCTTATTTTGGGAAGAAATTTTATTAATTTCTTCCCAAAATAATTGCTATGGAGGTTTGTAGTGAAAAGTAATTTATTTTTGGAGTTTAAAAGAGGTTTTTTTTCTAAAAAATTTTTAATCGCTATTTTATTAAATTGCTTATGTCTGGCTGTAGGAATTTATAGCAATCATTTGGCCTTATTAATGTTTAAAGGGCTCGTTTTATTTTATATTGGTTATATTCTTTCCCCAGGAGGTATATTAACTGTTATGGTTCCCATTATCGTTGCTTTGCCTTTTGCTGCTTCTTTTATCGAAGATAAGGAAAAATTTTTTTTAAGAAATATATTGATTAGAGAATCACGTATACAGTATTTTCTTAAAAAATATTTAGTAACCGGTTTTTTAGGCAGTATGGCTGTAGCATTACCACTTATTTTATTGTTGATAATAAATCTTTTTTTCTTTCCCAAAGGAGATTTTAATTTAGGCAGTATGGCAGGGGTATTTCATGAAATTTATGAACGAAGCAAATTAGCTTATGCCATTATTTCTATTGCTAATGCTACCATCTTTGGTTTTATTTATGCCAATATTGGTTTAACTATCAGCTTTTTTATTCATAATAAAGTATTAGCAATTACAGCTCCTTTTTTGTTGTATATCTTGCCGGCTTTCTTTTTTACTTATCTTAATTTAAGTCAATTTGAACCCAGTGCAACTTTTGATTTTAGCACTAGCACTAGAGCATATATTATCGCCTCAGAATTTTTATTTTTACTTATGACCTCCATCATCGCTGGATACATCAAATTTGTAAAAATAGACAAGGATGAAGTATAAACTGACCTAAATTTAATACAATTAAGTTATTTTAAATCAAGATTTAATCATAAAATTAACTACCCCTTCCTGCCAAAATAATAGAGCTTCAGGCGTACCATGTAATTATGCCACGTTTTGGATCTATGACTACTGGACGTATTCACAAAGGAAACCATACTGGAGCTGTTAATAATAACACTTCTGTTGGCAGCGGGAATATAAGAACTATGTATTGTGCTATTCGTGTCGCAAACACCGGGCAAGATGTAACGCCAAATACTCCTGTCGGTTCAGGCCAGCGAATCGGAATTCCTTATTACCGGGTAGACCAGGTAGTTGGTCACGATACAACCTTAGCAGTATCAACGCATTGGAAAGTTTATGTACACGTTGAAGCGCATGGATCATGGAGTCCAGATTCAAATTAAAATTTTATGCTTTTTTTGGGAAGAAATTAATAAAATTTCTTCCCAAAAAAGCTGCTATGGAGGTTTGTAGTGAAAAGTAATTTATTTTTGGAATTTAAAAGAGGACTTTTATCTAAAAAATTTTTTATAGCTATCTTTTTAAACTGCCTATGTCTGGCTGTAGGAATCTACAATAACCGCTTGGCTTTATTAATGTTTAAAGGGCTCGTTTTATTTTATATGGGTTATATTCTTACTCCAGCAAACATGTTAACCGTAATGGTTCCCATTATTGTTACTTTACCGTTTGCAGCTTCTTTTGTTGAAGATAAGGAGAGATTTTTTCTAAAAAACCTTTTAATCAGGGAATCACGCACGCAGTATTTTCTTAAAAAATATTTAATAACCGGTCTATTAGGTAGTCTAGCTGTAGCATTACCACTTATTTTATTGTTGATAATAAATCTTTTTTTCTTTCCTAAAGGAGATTTTAGTTTAGGTAGTGGTGTTTTGGGAGCATTTCATGAAATTTATGAACGAAGCAAATTAGCTTATTCTATCATTGCAATTATCAACGCCGCTATCTTTGGTTTTATCTACGCCAATATTGGCTTAACCATCAGCTTTTTTATTCATAATAAAGTGGTAGCAATTGTAGCTCCTTTTTTGTTGTATATCTTGCCGGCTTTCTTTTTTATTTATCTTAATTTAAGTCAATTTGAACCCAGTGCAACTTTTGATTTTGGCACTAGAGCATATATTATCGCCTCAGAATTTTTATTTTTACTTATGACCTCCATCATCGCTGGATACATCAAATTTATAAAAATAGATAGGGATGAAATTTGAATTAATTCAAATTTCATCCATTTAAGTTATTTTAAATCAAGATTTAATCATAAATTTAGCGAAATTTCACCCCCTCCTATTAAAATAAATGTTACAATTACAGTGTGATTTTCAAATAATAAAAAGTTAGAGTAAAAAAGCAAAGAAAGGATGGGATTTATATGAAAAAGGGGAAAGTTTTAAAAATGTTGTTTGCTATGAGCAGTTTGATCATGATATCATTTATCACAAACATTGTGATTGCTCGGGGCATTCAAGAATATCATATTATTATGCCACGTTTTGGATCTATGACTACTGGACGTATTCACAAAGGAAACCATACTGGAGCTGTTAATAATAACACTTCTGTTGGGAATAATTATGACATGTATACAGCCATTAGGATAGCAGACACTGGGCAAGATGTAACTCCAAATACTGTCGTAGGAGCGGGTAAGCGAATAGGAATTCCTTACTACCGGGTGGATCAGGTGGTTGGTCATGATACAACACTTGCAGCTTCAACTGCACCGGGAGTAATTGTACGCGTTGAAGCGCATGGATCATGGAGTCCAGATTCAAATTAAAATTTTATGCTTATTTTGGGAAGAAATTTTATTAATTTCTTCCCAAAATAATTGCTATGGAGGTTTGTAGTGAAAAGTAATTTATTTTTGGAATTTAAAAGAGGAATTTTATCTAAAAAATTTTTAATTGCCATTTTATTAAATTGCTTATGTCTGGCTGTAGGAATTTATAGCAATCATTTGGCCTTATTAATGTTTAAAGGACTTGTTTTGTTTTATATTGGTTATATTCTTTCCCCAGGAGGCATATTAGTGGTTATGGCCCCCATTATCGTTGCTTTGCCCTTTGCAGCTTCTTTTGTTGAAGATAAGGAGAGATTTTTTCTAAAAAACCTTTTAATCAGGGAATCACGCACGCAGTATTTTCTTAAAAAATATTTAGTAACTGGTCTATTAGGCAGTCTAGCTGTAGCATTACCACTTATTTTATTGTTATTAATAAATATTATTTTCTTCCCCAAAGGGGACTTTAATTTAGGCAGTATGACAGGGGCATTTCATGAAATTTATGAACGAAGCAAATTAGCTTATGCCATTATTTCTATTGCTAATGCTACCATCTTTGGTTTTATTTATGCCAATATTGGTTTAACTATCAGCTTTTTTATTCGTAATAAAGTGATGGCAATTGTAGCTCCTTTTTTGTTGTATATCTTGCCGGCTTTCTTTTTCATCTATCTGAATCTAAGTCAATTTGAACCTACCCAAACATTTACGTTTAATGGTAATAGCGATAAAAAAGCATATATTATCGCCTCAGAATTTTTGTTTTTACTTATGACCTCCATCATCGCCGGATACATCAAATTTATAAAAATAGATAGGGATGAAGTATGAATTTATTTAATAAATACCAATATCAGTGGCAAACAGTATCTTCCCTTAAAAAGTACCTTTTGCTTTTAAGCATTGCTTTTTTGCAAACAACTTACCTATATTCTGCAATTTTTCATGCAAAGGAAATACCACCTCCAAAAGTTTCTTTTTTAGTTTGGATATTATCCAGTTTTCAAGATATATCTACAGCAGTGCATGGCTTTCCTTTTATCTATTGCATATTGTTAGTAATCTTATTTAAAGATCACCAAATAAATGAGCTAATTTGCCAAAGATTTAGCAGCTCAAAAGATATAAAATTAAATAAATTAACGATAATTATCTCAAGTTCCTTCTTTTTTGTTTTGAGTATTGATTTTGTTTCCATTCTCTTTTCGTACTTTCCTTTTGGGAAATTTTTTTATGCTACAAAACAAGGAGATGCTTTTTTCTTTCGCAATGGGAGTCAGCATTTATTCTCCAATTATTCATTACCTATGCAAGTAGTACACTCTTTTGTACTTTCGTTTTTTTATTTTGTTCTTTTAGGTCTTATATTTTGGGGGACAATAACTTTAGTAAAAAAGAAAAGTATTGGCTTTATTGTTGATATTGTTTTTATTATTATGCAAGCTGCTATTTTTAGGAAACAGATAAAATTTTCTTTTTTTCCTCCAATCAATCATTATATTTTATATCTAAACAAAAATAGAGATTCTGCTATTTCGTTTATTTATGATTTATTTTATTGGCTTTTTTTAACCACTATACTAACAGCTATCATTTGGCGCCTTGATAATAAAAAAGGAGTGATTTAATGAAGAATTTTTATCGCTTCTTTTGGATTCAAATAAAAGAGTTTGATCTAAAACAAATTCTTCTTGCATTTTTTCTTGCTTTTTTTAGTATTTTAGCCTCCCCAGTTTTTATGCAACCAAACCAACCTTTATCAGTCCTTTTCTTAAAATCAATCAGCGGTCCGGAGCTTAAGGGAATAAGGCTGGTTGAAATTTTTCAAATTATCCTTTTATGGACAGTGGTTACTGCTAATATAATGAAAAAGTATAGCTTTTATGAGCAGATGAAAGAATTAATCGTGTTGCGTTTTAAAAGCATCTATACGTGGACTATTGTTGAAGCCATCAGTTTTATGATTTATGAAATTTTATTTTTATTTTTATATATTTTATCAGTTTTTCTTTTAAGTTTGCTTTTTTGTCAAGAAGATTTAGATCTACTGCCCACTGGAATCATTGCTTTAAAAACATTTTCAGGATATTTTCTGAGCAGTATATTATTAATTGTTATGATCTTTGTAGCTCTTTTACTATCTCATTCAACTCAGCAAACAACGGCCATTATTTTTTTGATTTTCTGTTTAAATGCATTTTCATTTCAAATTTTGGGAAAATGTTACTATCTTTTGCCTGGGCAAATATTTTATATCGGCCGAATATTTAAGCTTACCTTTGAACAATTGCGTTCATTAATTATTTTTACATTAAGTGAAATTAGTTTGCTGGCATTATTTTTTGGACGAATTTTAAAAAAGCACGATTTGTATTTGATTGACGAATAAGGAGATAAAATGGAAAAAACGATTGAATTAAAAAATGTTGCAAAATCATTTAAGAAACAAGAAATTTTAAAAGATATAAATTTGTCTTGCTCTAAAGGTGAGATTATTGGTGTAGTTGGTGTTAATGGCTCAGGAAAAAGTGTTTTGTTCAAAGTGATTTCTGGATTACTATTTCCAGATAAAGGTTCTATTAAAATCATGCAAGAAGATATTACAAAGTCCCAAAAAATTCCGCAAGAGCTTTCTGCTTTAATTGAAGAGCCTGGCTTTTTACCTAATTTAACTGGCTATCAAAATTTAGAATTGCTAGCTAGTATTCGCAGAAAGATTACAAAGGAAGATATTTTAGACACTTTACGCACAGTTAGACTTTTTGAAGATCGAAACAAAAAAACCAAACACTACTCTCTTGGGATGAAGAAAAAACTGGGGATTGCTCAAGCTATTATGGAGAAACCAAAGATTATCCTTTTAGATGAGCCGATGAATGCTTTAGATCAGGAAAGTGTTGAGGAAATGAGAACTTTATTTTTAGATTTAGCCAAAAATAAAGGAGTAACCATTGTGATTGCTAGTCATAATTTAGAAGATATTAACTTGCTTTGTGATAGAGTTAATCAGTTAAATAATGGGGAGTTGAGTAAAAATTAAAAGGGGAAATTGTTTGGATTATTTACGTGTGGGAAGGATTGTCAATACGCAAGGTTTGCGAGGAGAGGTGCGAGTGATTTCGCAAACAGATTTTCCTGATGAGCGATATAAAGTAGGAAGTCAGTTGACTTTATTTCAAGAGCAAAAAAAGCCTGTTGTTTTAACGATTAAGTCTTACCGAAAGCATAAAAATTTTGATGTGTTGAATTTTGAGGGACATTCGAGTATCAATAAAGTAGAAAAATATCGTAATGGGATTTTAAAAGTTTCTGTTGATAGTTTGCAATCTTTATCTGAAAATGAATTTTATTATCATGAGATTATTGGATTAGAAGTGCTGACAGTAGATGGCGAAAAAATTGGCAAAGTAAAAGAAGTTTTATCTCCAGGTGCTAATGATATATGGGTTGTTCAGCGTGAAGATAAGAAGGATGCATTGATCCCGTACATTGAACCCGTAGTAAAAAAGATTGATTTGGTAAATGGCGTTGTTACAATTGAATGGATGGAAGGTTTAATAGACGATGAGGATTGATATCTTAACCCTTTTTCCTGAGATGTTTTCTTCATTAGAGCAGTCGATTGTTGGCAAAGCCAAGGATAATGGTTTTGTTGATATTTATTTACATAATTTTCGTGACAATGCAAAGAATAAGCAAAAGCATGCAGATGATTATCCCTATGGTGGAGAGTCAGCGGGAATGCTTTTATTGCCACAACCTATTTTTGATACCATGGATAAGATTCAAAAAGAAACGAACGCTTTAAAGAAACGTGTAATTTTACCAGACCCAGCTGGTCAAGTGTTTACTCAGCAAATGGCTGCAGAGTTTGCTAAAGAAGAGCAACTTGTGTTTATTTGCGGACGTTATGAGGGTGTAGATGAGCGTGTTCGTTCATTAGTGAGTGATGAGATTTCGATTGGCGATTATGTGCTAACTGGTGGAGAGTTGGGGGCGGCGGTGATAACAGATGCTGTGCTGCGTTTACTTCCAGGAGTTTTAGGGAATGAAAAAAGTGCACAGTGTGATTCATTTGCTTCTGGATTGCTTGAAGAGCCACAGTATACAAGACCAAGGGAGTTTCGAGGATTAAAGGTGCCTAAGGTTTTATTAAGTGGCGATCATGAGAAAATTCGCAAATGGCGATTAAAAGAATCATTGCGCAGAACATATCAATGTCGCCCAGAGCTGCTTGAAAGGTTAGAATTGACAGCGGAAATGAAAAAGATGTTAGAGGAGATTTTTTTAGAACGTGTTAACGATCTCTAGTGAAATGAATTTTTGAGCTATTTTTTCGTAGTTTGAGGCAAAAAACGTAGGTTTAGCGGTGCTAAATCGAGGCTTTTTAACGAAAAAATACGGAAAA
>JAIRWP010000017.1 GCA_031268845.1 Lactobacillales bacterium
TGCAATTTTTGCACTTATATTCGAAAGCACCACCAGATATTAAGGAAAAACTTGATAAAGTGCTGGAGAGGGTTTAGATGGTTTAAATAGCTACTTTTTTACTTTCCGAATTGCAGATTACTTTGTAAAATGCTTGATTTAACGCGCTAAAGTAAATGTTTGTACTTTTTTCGGGCAAGCTTTTTTGATCGCATCATAAGCATGAAAAAGCGTTCGCCCGGTTGTATAAATATCATCTACTAATAAAATTTTTTTGTGACAAAGCTTACTTCTGGCTTCTTCCGTTAACAAAAATGGCTGACTTTCTTGCAAACGTTCTTTTTTCGTTTTATGAGACTGATAAGCCCTATCAACTGGTTTGATAAGCGCTGAGCAAAAGCGAATATTACTTGCTAAAAGCAAACCTTCAACCTGATTAAATCCCCGCAGTAAAAAACGCTCGCTTGAAATAGAAATGGGAATGATAATCCACCCCTTATATTTCCTTAACTTATTAGCTATTCTTTTTGCAAAAACAAAACGCAGACGATAATCTCCATGAAATTTATACCTCTGCATAAATTCCTCCATCGCCTCATTATAAAAATATAAACTTTCATTTTTAAATTGATAACCCGGATATAGCTTTTGCCATCTTCGGCAATCATCACAAAGTTTTACTGTACAAGCTTTTGAACAGCATCTACAAATCTGCTTTCCAACTTTTTCAAACTTAGATAAACAAGTTGCACAAATAACTTTTGGGGTATGAAAAAACCAAAATTCGCTTATTAACAGCTTTTTTGTCTGCTGTTTGTAACATAGTAAGCAAGTCATTTAATCAATCCACGCTTTTTGGCTAAGTAGTTTATTTTCTTAATCTCATCTTTTGCAGCAATCATTGCTTGTGACTTTCCATCATGTAAAAAATAAAGTTTTCCACCTGTCCTTTTTTTACTGCGTCCCACACGACCACTTATTTGAATCAAAGTCGACTTCGTAAAAATGCAATGATTAGCCCCTAAAACAATCACGGAAATTTTCGGCAAAGTAACACCACGCTCTAAAATGGTGGTTGTTAACAAAAAATCATACAAACCTTCACGCATTCTTTGAATTTTCTCTGCTCGTTTTTTATCGACTGCAGAAACAGCTGTAAATGTCTTTTGACAAAATATTTTCTTCAATAATTTTTCCAACTTTTCCATCCATTCTATAGCTGGGCAAAAAAGCAAAAAAGGAAAGCCTTCTGCTAAAAGTTCCGTCATTATTTTAAGTAACTTCTTTGGTGTTTTCCCATTTTCGACTAATTGATACCACCTACTCACCCAGCAAAATTTTGGAACGACCAGTTGATACTTATGAAAACGCGCTGGCAAAGTTGCCATCTCAAGTTTTTTCTTTTGAACATCCTTAAGTAAATTTTTAGTCGGTGTCGCTGTTAGATAAATTAATGCTGCGGACTTTTTCAACGCATTTTTCACTCCTACCTGTAACATCTTTTCATTTACAAAAGGAAAAGCATCAATTTCATCAACAATCAAAACGTCAAATGCTTGATAAAAACGTAACAATTGATGAGTTGTGCAAATCACTAGCTTTGCATCAAAATAATCTTTGCTTTCTCCATGTAACACAAGAACTTTAATATCTGGAAACGCTGCACAAATTCGCGGATATAGCTCCACGCAAACATCTACGCGAGGGTTGGCGATTCCCACACGTTTGCCTTCAGATAAAGCCATTTCAATGCCACAAAACAGCATTTCTGTTTTACCTGCGCCAGTGACTGCATAAACTAATAATTTGCTGCAACAATTTATCGTTTTAACAATCTTTTCAGCAATTTCACTTTGAGCAGGTGTTAATCTCCCTTGCCATTTACAAGCTATTAATAAAGGTGAACGCTGTTTTGCTGGAATAAAGTATAAAGATTCATTGCTTGTCACTCTGCCTAGTTCAATGCAATGCGGACAAAAATATGCTCCACTTGGTAAACAAACTTCATCTTTTTTCGAATACTGCTCGCAACGCACACACTGAACAAAATTTTCACTTTCAATCATCGAAGGCATTTGAATAAAATTAACACTATCAGCTGGTTTTTCCAAAACTCTTCGTCCGTACTCCATAACTATAAAGTACGCAATTTTAAAAAAATGTTTCAATAAAATTGAAATTCAGCAATCGCTTTTTCTAATCGATTATTATATTATAAATGTAAAGTTAACTTGAAGTAGAAAAGTCTTTTTGAGGGAATTGGCAAGTTGTAACATAAAACCGTCCACTGGAGAAAAAAGAGAAACTGAAAACTCAAATAATACTATGGTTTGAAAATACTCCTTTTAAGAGGTGATTTATATGCAAACATATGTAAATTTATTTTTAAAAGACCTCGCTGCAACAAAATACTTTGTTCCCATTTTTATTTTTATCGGAAATACCTTATGTTCATTTTTAATTTTAACGCCGTTAAAAGCTTTACAAAGGGCAATTCCCGATAATACTTGGATGGGGAGTACCAATCCTTTTGAAAACGTTTTTGATATCACTTTTGTTGGAATGTTTTTTGTTCTACTGTCTTTTTTTCTTCTAAACTTCCAACAAAGGTGGTCGATAACAAAAACGAAAAATTTGATCACCAAAAAACAGCTAGTTATATCAAAATACATCTACTGGTTTGTTTTTGCTAGCTATCTTTTAGTGTCTTTGATGATATTTTTAAAAATTTACGGTTATCTTTCAAAAGAAAATATCCTACCAATCTTTTTATTATTCTATGCAATGTCTACACTCTTTACTGCGCTCTTTGTGCCTTTATCTTTTTTCAATCATCTTTTACCTTTATCTATCATAGGTTTAGTCTCCTTTTCAGGCTTAACACTACTAGCCAAGCCAGCTTATCATATCATGAGCAATGACTTTATAAAATGCTTCAACCAGCCTTTTGCTTTCTTAAGTTCAACTCTTGGAATTACGATTTTCCTTGGAATTTCAATTTTTGCATCGATGAAAATCATAACTCGGTATTGAGTAAATACTATTACTTCAATACCGAATCTTTTTATTCGAAAATTTTATTCTTATTGCAAACTGCTATCTATATAGCCAAACTATTCCTTCGTATACCCAACCTAATTTCTCTGCTGATACAACTTCATTCCAATTCCTAGTGTAGAAATGTTCACCACCGTTTAATTTATTATATATGCGATAAATAGCTCCAAATACAGGTCCACGTTGTGTTACTAAGTCTCTTCCAATTAGTATATTCGGAGTATAGAATGCAACCATTCTTGTTTCATTATCAACAGTTTCATTTCCACCTTCTAGCTTCCAAGCACCTTTACTTCCTTTAATTAGAGATTGAACTTCATTCCAGTCAGGTGTTATCAAATGTTCGCCCCAAGGAGAGTTTTGATTATACAATCTGTAGATAGGAGCGCCTTCTCCACGAGCATTATATGTACCTGTTATTCCTTCATAAGTCCAACCATTAGCTTTCAAGTTTTCGACTTCTGGCCAATTATCTGTAATATGGTGAATCTTGAAAGGAGAATTAGGATTCATTAATCTATAAAGATATCTAGTCTGAAGCATGTCATCCAAGACTGCCACACTTCCATTATCTTTATTAGCAATAACTTCGTCAACGAAAGCGTTTATACCATTCATATTATCAATAATAAATTGATCCGATTGTGCTTCAAGTTTTTGAGCATAAGTATCAAAAACTTTAGGCGGTACTTCAGCAATACGCCCTTGGTTTACTACTTTTGTAACAACTTTGTCCATTGCTTGTACTTTAGTAGGAGTGAAGTGAGCTTTATATTCATTATACTTAGCTTGTTGTTCAGGACTTAATTGAGCCCAAACTTCAGCTGGCAAATCAGCATAAACTCGCTCTCCTAATGCAACAACTCCGCCCAAAGAAGCCAATGCCGTTAAAAATAGTACTGACTTTTTCAATTTCATATTCATCTATCTTCCTTTCTAAACTTTTACAATATTGTTAAACAAATGAATTCAACGGGTTCATGATAGCATAAGAGAAAAATAAAACAACTATTAAATATAAAAATCTGCAATTCGGAAAGTAAAAAAGTAGCTATTTAAACCATCTAAACCCTCTCCAGCACTTTATCAAGTTTTTCCTTAATATCTGGTGGTGCTTTCGAATATAAGTGCAAAAATTGCA
>JAIRWP010000025.1 GCA_031268845.1 Lactobacillales bacterium
AAAATAAAATTGAAAAACTATGGGCAAATTTAAAAAATTGGTTGCGTTTGAATTCTAAAAATTACTTAACAATTCAGGATGCTATCGCAGCTTATTTTAAATCGGAATAGCTATATCAACCATGAGTCCACTGGTTCACGCATTAGCAGGAAATTCACATGGAGATCAACGTTTTTATTTTCCAAAAGAAATGCTAGATGATTCTTTGAGATTTAAGTTTAATTCAGAAATTCAAAAATTTAATCGCTTATTCAGCTTAGTGCAAAATTAGAAAGGAACGTTATTGTGTCAATCAAACTAGTTGCTATTGATATCGATGGAACTTTAATTACTGATAAAGGTGAAATTACAACAAAAGTTTATGAAGCAATTCAAAAAGCCAAAGCTCAAGGAGTTAAAATTGTTCTTACCACTGGTCGTCCACTAACGGGCGTGCATAGTTTATTAGATTATTTGCAGCTTAAAGATATTGATGATTTCGTTATAACCTATAATGGTGGGCTGCTTCAGGAAGTTAAAACAGGCAAAGAAATTGCTCGTTATTCTTTAACTTATGATAATTATTTAGAAATTGAAATGTGGGCCCGAAAACTTAATGTTCATATGCATGCTATAACAAATGATGCTATCTATACTGCAAATCGTGATATTAGTCGTTTTTCTGTACGAGAAGCTACTTTGGTAAATATGCCTCTTAAATATCGCACGCCAGAAGAGATGACGTCAGATTTAGAAATTGTTAAAACCATGTATATTGATGAAACTGATTATTTAACAGAAATTATTCAAAAATTTCCAGCGCATTTAAAAGAAAAGTACGCTACTGTGCGTAGTGCACCTTCTTATTTTGAAATCTTAAATTCAAAAGCCAGTAAAGGAAATGCGCTTTTGGTATTATCTAAAAAACTAAATATTAATAATGAAGAAATTATGGCTATTGGGGACGCTGAAAATGATCTTTCAATGCTGAAAGTTGCAGGTCTTGGTGTGGCGATGGAAAACGCTGTTACAGAAGTTAAAAAAGAGGCTGATGTAAAAACAAGCAGTAATAATGATAATGGCGTTGCTGTTGCACTAGAAAAATATGTTCTAAAATAAAATTTTTACTAGGGGTGAGACAGGTGGCTGCACAACAAGAGCTAACAGGTGCTGATGTCATCAATATTGTTAGCAAATATATGAATGAAGAGCAAACTAAATATGTGCAAAAAGCTTTAGATTTTGCAATTAAGGTGCATACCAGGCAATTTCGTAAATCTGGTGAGCCTTATATAGTCCATCCTATTCAAGTTGCAGGTATTTTGGCAAGGTTAAATATGGACTATCATTCAATTGCCGCAGCTTTTTTGCATGATGTTGTGGAAGATACACCTGTGAGACTTGAGAAAATTCAAGCAGAATTCGGAACAGATGTTGCTATGTTGGTGGATGGTGTCACCAAACTAGGAAAAATAAAATATAAATCTCATGAAGAGCAATTAGCGGAAAATCATCGGAAAATGTTACTAGCTATGGCTAAAGATTTACGTGTAATTTTAGTCAAATTAGCTGATCGTTTGCATAATATGCGAACTTTAAAACACTTGCGTGAAGATAAGCAGCGGCGCATTGCTGAAGAAACGTTAGAAATCTATGCGCCACTTGCTCATCGTTTGGGGATTAGCCGCATCAAATGGGAATTAGAAGATACAGCTTTACGCTATCTTCATCCAAAACAGTATTATCGAATCGTTCATTTGATGAAGGTAAAGCGTACAGAAAGAGAAAAACTTATTGAAGACGCTGTAGCAGAGATTCAAAAAGCAACAGAAGAGCTAGGGATTACCGGTGAAATTTATGGCCGTCCCAAACATTTATATTCCATTTATCGCAAAATGGTGGATAAACATAAGCGATTTGAAGAAATATATGATTTATTAGCAATCCGTGTGGTTGTTGATTCGATTAAAGATTGTTATGCCGTTCTTGGGGCAATTCACACTAAGTGGACACCAATGCCAGGGCGTTTTAAAGATTATATTGCAATGCCTAAAGCTAATATGTATCAATCATTGCATACTACAGTTATAGGTCCTCATGGTCAACCAATAGAGATTCAAATTCGAACTTTTGAAATGCAGCAAATTGCCGAATTTGGGGTGGCAGCTCATTGGGCATATAAAGCGGGAAAAACGGATAAAATTAAACCAGATGAGATGACTAAGACATTATCTTGGTTTAATGAAATTTTAGATATTCAAAGTACAACAGATAATGCGTCAGAATTTATGGAATCAATCAAAGATGATATTTTTTCTGATATGATCTACGTTTTCACGCCGAAAGGAGATGTAGTCGAGTTGCCGGCAGGCAGTGGTCCAATTGACTTTGCATACAACATTCATACACAAGTGGGGGATAAGACAATTGGAGCTAAAGTGAATGACAAAATGGTGCAGTTGGATTATAAATTAAAAACAGGCGATATTATTGAAATTGTTACTTCGGCTAACTCTTTTGGACCTTCGCGTGATTGGCTGAAATTGGCTAAAACAGCGCGTGCTCGCAATAAAATTAAGCGTTTTTATAAAACGCAAGATAAAGAGTTAAGCATTAATAAAGGCTACGAAATGGTGATGAATGAATTACAAAAAAATGATTTCAACACCAAAATATTTATGAATAAACAGCATCTTGATGAATTGCTTAAACGTAATAGTTATCAAACTAAAGAGGATCTATATGCCGCTGTTGGTTTTGGAGAGATCAGTGCGCAAACGATTGCTAATAGATTAACGGCAAAAAAGAGAAATGAAATAGAGCGACAAAAGCAAGTTGAAACTGCTGATCAGCTAACGACGAAATCTGTTAAAGTTGAAAAAGAGACCAAAAAGATGAAAATTCGTCATGAAGGTGAAGTGGTTATTCAAGGTATCGATAATCTTATGGCTCGTCTTAGTCGTTGTTGTAATCCTGTACCAGGAGATAAGATCGTAGGTTATATCACAAAGGGCCGTGGTATTTCGATTCATCGCAGGGATTGTCAAAATTTAGCCAAGCAAAAGCAAGCCAAAAAACGTTTGATTGAAGTGGAATGGGAAGAAAAAGTAAGTGCAAAAAGCGTTAATAAGGATTATGTAGCTGATCTGGATATTTATAGTTTTAATCGTTCAAATCTCTTAAATGATGTTTTGCAAGTAATCAGTTCAAATACCAAAAATATTGTTGGTGTTAATGCTAGACCAACTAAAAATAAAATGGCTTCTATTCATGTCACTGTTAGGGTACATAATGCTGATCACTTAAAACAATTGGTCGAAAAAATCAAATCTGTGCCAGATGTATACTCTGTAAAAAGGAAGAATGGATAAATTAGTTGTTTTTGGAGTAAATTTATGAAGACAAAAGAGCTTGTTTTAAATGAGTTAGTTAAATATTTAAATCAAAATATTTCTGGAGAGATTCTAGCAAAAAGTTTAAATCTTTCAAGAACAGCCATTTGGAAAGCCATTCACGAATTAATTAATGATGGTTATGAGATTAGCTCAGCAACTAATAAAGGCTATTGCTTACATATGCCTTGGCGTTTATCCAAAGAAGTTATTGAATATTTTTTATCAGAAAAAACACCAATAAAGCACGTAAAGTTCAAAGAAACAACTGATTCAACTCAAAATGATGCCAAACGTTTTTCTTTAAATAATAAAAAAGAAGTGTTGATTCTTAGTGATCATCAAACAGCCGGCAAAGGACGTTTTGGTCGAGCTTATTTTACACCTGCTCAAAAAGGTTTTTATATGAGCTTGTTAATTTTTCCGAAAAAAACTTTTTTAGAGATATCACAATATACTCTGCTTACGGCAGTTGCTGTTGTTCGGGCGATTGAAAATCTAACAGATAAGCGACCTCTTATTAAGTGGATTAATGATATCTATCTTAATGACAAAAAAATTTGTGGCATTTTAAGTGAAGCTGTTACTGATGTTGAAAGTAATCAGATAACTAGTGTTATCATTGGCATTGGTTTAAATTTTTCGATTTCGCAAGAAGAATTTCCAAAAGAATTACAAAAAAAGGCTACTTCATTGTTTGCAGATACTAAACCCTCTATTTCACGTAATGAATTGATTGTTGAAATTTGGAAACAATTTTATCAATTAATGGCTACTGATTTTATTGAAATTTATCGTCAACATTCTTTTGTTTTAGGAAAACAAGTTAGTTTTGTTGAGGAAAATAAAACTTATCAAGGAGTTGCCAGGCAAATTACAGACGCCGGGCAATTGGAAGTTTTATTAAATGATGGCAACTTAAAAAGTTTAAGCGCTGGAGAGATAAGTTTAAAAAGCATAAAAGCTAGGAGTGTTCCTTCAAGCGAATGAAATTAATTAGCTGCATTTATATAGTTAGAAACTAACTTCAAAAAGAGTAGTGAGAACCTGTTAACGATCTTCAATACTTTAACTTTCAGCATTTACAAATCCATTTTTATAATACTTCATAAATATTTTGCGGCTGATGTAAATCGCAGCCTCTTTTTTATCTAAAATTTGATACTGATCAAAATGTTTAGATTCGAAAAGCATGTACTCCATTAAGCCATTAAATGAGAGCCACTGACCAGTATCAAGATCATAAAAAGTCTCTTTCATTGTTTTCGTGTGTTGGCGAACAAGTATTGCATCATCTTTTGTATCAGTTAATAGAAAGTAGTCATACATATTTTTCACCACCTATTTTTCTATCCATTAGTTTATCATTTATGTTAGAAAAGTAAGAATTTTAAGCTGTGATCACTGAAATAAGGGACTTAGTGGTTTGTTTAAGTGGATGCATTTTATAGCTTGCGCGATTAATTTGGAGCAAGTGATGATTTTCAGATTTTTTGGTGTACAGTGTTTTAAAACATTCACAGAATCTGTTACGCAGACTTCTTTGATGCTAGATAAGTTCATCAAATCACATGCATTATTAGCCAAGATGCCATGAGAGGCACAGGCATAGATTTCAGTTGCTCCACTTTTAGCTAGCACTTCTCCTGCAGCATAAAAAGTGATTCCCGTATTGATGATATCGTCCACCATAATGACTTTTTTACCTTTAACGTCCCCGATGATATAGCCGTTTTGACGACCACTATCATTCTTTTCATGATCGATGATAGCAATCGGTGCTTCCAAAGATTTAGCTAAAGAACGTGCTCTTTTAATACCAGAATTTTTTGGTGAGATAACAACAACATTATCTCCAAACAATCCAAGCGTGCGATAGTATTCTGTGAATAAAGGAATCGTGAACAAGTTATCTTCAGGAATATCAAAAAAACCTTGTACTTGGACCGTATGCAAGTCAACGGTTAATAGTCTGGTTGCTCCAGCATTTATTAGCATGTTGGCAACTAGTTTAGCGGTGATTGGTTCACGTGCTGCAGCTTTGCGATCTTGGCGAGCGTAGCCAAAGTAAGGCATAACGACATTGATCGTCTTTGCACTAGCACGTTTAAAAGCATCGATTGCAATCAGCAATTCCCACAGATGATCGTTAACAGGGTAGTTGGTTGCTTGAATCAGATAAATATTTTTGCCGCGAACGCTTTCTTGGATATCTACTTGAATTTCGCCGTCGCTAAATTTACGGCTAGAAATTTGTCCTAGTGTTGTGTCTAGCTCAGTTGCTACTTTTGTGGCTAAATCATTACTTGCACTTAAGTTAAATAAACTAAAATTATTTTGTTCCATTATCTTCTCCAAATTACACAATAATTGCGAAGTTCTTAATTCACATTTTACCATTTTTTCAAATTATGTTGACGTTTTTACAGTGTTGGAATTTTTAAGTAAATATAATGTAAACTACAAATATAGTTGTGCTTTTACAAACAGAATTTTAAGATGGTTTTATTTTTATAAGATAACTAATTGATCCAATAAAATGAAGTTTTAAGGAGTTTAAAATTTTATGAGCAAACAACAAGTACAGTGCATTATAATATTATCTTTTGCGACGGTTTTAATTTCCATAGATCAGTTAGTGAAAATTCTAATCGATCAAAATATTTCTTTAAACGAAAGTGTGGCTTTTATTCCTAAAGTTTTAAGCATTACGCATGTTCATAATAGCGGAGCTGCTTGGAATTTATTGGACGGGCATACGTGCTTTTTAACATTTATTACGATTATTGCCGCAGGTGTGATTTTTTATTATTTTTGGCGTTCGATTAAGCAGTCAAAATGGTTAAATATTGCATTGTTATTAATGTTTTCTGGAGCAGTAAGTAATTTTATTGATCGAGTCTTACATGGCTATGTAATTGATATGTTTCAAACAAAGTTTATCGATTTTCCTGTGTTCAATATGGCTGATAGTTATTTGGTAGTTGGTGTATGTTTACTAATAATCTATATTTTTATTATAGATAGAAAAGGGCAATAATTTTGACAATGGAGAATATTAACTTTGTTATTACAGATGAGATTGGAAGAATAGATAAAATTTTGGCTGAACGGTTAGAAAATTCTCGCTCACAAATTCAATCTTGGCTAAAAAATGGGCAAGTGAAAGTTAATGGTGTAATCATAAAACCAAATTATAAAGTTGTTGCGAATAATAAAGTCGAAGTAACCCTTCCTGAGATGACGACTTTAAATGTTCAACCAGAAAACCTTCCTCTTGATGTTGTTTACGAAGACCATGATGTGGTGGTGGTTAATAAATCGCAAGGAATGGTTGTTCATCCATCAGCAGGGCATGCAACAGGAACATTGGTGAATGCCCTTTTATATCATATTGATAATCTTTCAAGCATTAATGGTGTTACACGCCCTGGGATTGTGCATCGAATTGATAAAGATACTTCGGGATTATTGATGATAGCGAAAAATGATATGGCACACCAAGCTTTAGCAGAGCAATTAAAAAATCATACATCTTTACGTAAGTATGTTGCTTTGGTTCATGGAAATTTTTCACATAATGCCGGAAAAATTGAAGCACCGATTGCTCGCAGTAAGGAAGATCGTAAAAAACAAGCAGTTGTTGCAAATGGCAAGTCCGCTATCACTTATTTTAAGGTGTTGGAACGTTTTGGCGATTATACATTAGTTGAGCTGCAGTTAGAAACAGGGCGAACGCATCAAATTCGGGTACATATGGCATATATTGGCCATCCTATAGCGGGGGATCCTATTTATGGTTTGCGCAAAACATTAAAAGGCAGTGGCCAATTTTTACATGCTCAAGTTTTGGGTTTTAAACATCCCAAAACTGGCCAGTTTTTATCTTTTACTGCGCCTTTACCGGATGTTTTTGAAAAAATATTGAGTAAATTACGTAAAAATAATATTAATGAACTTTAAAGGGGCGTTTAAGAATCTCAACACATACTAAGCAACTAGCTGATTTGATATAATTTAAATATTATGAGATGATAACATCGTTTAATTTTTCAAATTCTTATCTATTTGAATTGAAAAATTAGTTAGTTGATCCTATTTAAAGGATGTGTTTTATGAGTCGCAAGAAAAAGATTATTATTGTTGTTTTATCAATATTTACAGTGTTAGAGATTGTTGCTGCGGGTGTTGGTTTTAAGATATATTTAGATGCTAAAAAAGCAATGGATGGAACTTTTGTTCAAGTAAAACGTAAACTTAAGCAAAAAGAAAAAGTTATTTTGGCAACTGAGCCTTTTTCGGTTCTTTTGTTAGGAATTGATTCTGGGGAAGGTTTAGAGCGCGGTAGTGGAAAGTGGGATGGTCGTGCGGATTCAATGATGTTGGTTACCGTGAATCAAAAAAAGAAGCAAACAGCGGTTTTAAGTTTTCCGCGAGATTTGTATGTTGTACTAGATGGACCTGATGATAATGAATACAAAGGCGTAAAAGATAAGATCAATCATGCTTTTGCTCGAGGAAAAGAAGGCATGTCCATGGATACAGTAGCCAAGTTGATGGATATTAAAATAGATTATGTTATAGCTATTAATATGATTGGTTTCCCAGAGTTGGTGGATGATGTTGGCGGTTTAACAATTGATGCTAAGTTTGGAACAGTTGGCGATAAGCATTTAGATAGAGTGCCTGTGCCAGATGATTTGGCAGCCATTAAAGGTTTGGTTCCCAGTGATGAGCCGATGAGGTCTTGGGAGGCACAACGTTATGGATATAACTTCGATGCTATTTTTCAGTGGATTAGTAAAGGCAAGCAAAAAATGGATGGGCGCACAGCAACAAATTATGCTCGTTATCGTCATGGAGATGATGGAACATATGGTCGAGATGCTCGTCAGCGCCAAGTGTCTCAAGAGTTAGTTGAAAAACTTTTTTCTATTAACTCTTTCGCCAAATATAAGAAAATTTTTAAAACAATTAGTGGTAATGTAAGAACAAATTTGGGGTGGAGTGATTTGGAGCGTATTAGAAAAACATATCCTTTATCACTATTTAAGCATGTTGTTTCTTTACAATTGCCAGGAGTAGGAGGTATGATTGATGGCATATCTTATCAATTTGTACCGAAAGATCCTTTACTGAAAGCGCAAAATTATATGCGTGAGCAAATGGAGCTACCAGCAAATGCTACATTGGAAAAACAGCTGACATATGAAAGTGTAACAGG
Source organism: Lactobacillales bacterium (assembly GCA_031268845.1). Classification (GTDB taxonomy): domain Bacteria; phylum Bacillota; class Bacilli; order Lactobacillales; family Streptococcaceae; genus JAIRLR01. The sequence continues at coordinate 8,596 of JAIRWP010000025.1, forward strand.
ATTAAAAGCGCCAGAGGATTTATCGTTAAATTTGCCTGGTGAGAAAAAGAAAATTAAAACAAGCGAAAGTTCAAGTTCGGTTGTAGATGAAAAAACGGAAACAACTAATGGTAATGAATAAAGTATAAATGCAGAAAGTGAGGCTTTTTCATGAAAGAACCATTATTTTTAGATTCAGTTTTACAAAAGAAAATTTGGGGCGGCCAAAAGCTGCATATGGTTTTTGACTATGATTTACCAGCAGAAAAAGTTGGGGAATATTGGGCGATTTCAGCTCATCCACATGGTGTCTCAACTGTTAAAAATGGAAAGTATCAAGGCCAAAAATTAGATGAATTGTGGAAGCATCATCGAGAGTTATTTGGCAATACCCCAGGTGAAGTTTTTCCGTTATTAATCAAAATTTTAGATGCTGAAGATTATTTATCTGTGCAGGTTCATCCTGATGATACTTATGCATTAAAGCATGAAGGAGAGTTAGGTAAAAGCGAGTGTTGGTATATTATTGATGCTGAGTTCAATGCTGAGATTATTTATGGACATCGTGCTAAAACACGTGAAGAACTTGCAGAAATGATCCATGATGGGCATTGGGATGATTTGTTAACACATGTACCTGTTAAAAAAGGTGAATTTTACTATGTTCCTTCGGGAACGATTCATTCAATTGGTAAAGGGGTCTTGATTTTAGAAACGCAGCAATCTTCCGACACAACTTATCGCGTATATGATTTTGATCGCCAAGATGATAATGGAAATTTGCGTGAACTTCATATCAAGCAGTCGATTGATGTTATAAATATTCCTGGAATAACTCCTAAACTTGAAGTTACTGAAGAAAAAATTGGTTTATCAACGATAACAACGTTTGTTAAAACACCGTTCTTTAATGTTTATAAATGGCAAGTTAGAGGAGAATTAGCTTTACGCAAGGGTGCTCCTTATACCTTAGCTTCGGCTATTGAAGGTGAAGGACAATTGCTTGTTGATGGCAAGACTTATGATTTGAAGAAAGGTGATCATTTTATTTTGCCAGCTGATGTTGAAGCTTGGGAGTTTAAAGGAGAGCTGGATTTAATTGCTTCAGAACCTGGAGCGAAAAATTCTTAGTCCAAGGCTAATTTAAATGAAAAAACTTTTTTAGGTTTTGAATTATATAGCCAATAATCTAAAATAGCGCAGATTAAAATAGCTAGTGGTGCATTAGCTTTTTCGGGGATAACTAAAGAGTAAAAATCGCCTCGCATATAAGTGCCAAGCATTTCCATGATAAGAGTAAACCCATGTTTAATCTTATAGCAATGCTCGGAAAAATTACCACTAGCGATCCAGTTGAGCCTAGATATGAAATATCGATCTTTTTTAAAGGTTGGTATTTTTTGCATAGTGGCGACTTTATCATGCTGTTTATATAAAGAAAATCTGCCGCCACTGATGAGGGAAGTTTGCTGAATAAAACTAAGAAGATTACCAGTTAAATCATAAAGACTGACCTTATCATGACGTTTGCCCCAGCGTCCAACAAGAAGATAAATATTTTTGCCATCTTCGTCTTGCACAAGTGTCCGTGCATTTGAACTTAAAGCTTTTTGTTGAATAAAATATTCTGCCATTGTGCTCACGCTTTCTTGGAAGATTATTTCCATTCTCCATTTAAAACATGCCAGATTGCTTTAGCCACACCTGAGTCTTCGTTAGAAGTGGTGATGTGTGTGGCGATTTTTTTAATTTTAGGATTGGCGTTTTCCATTGCCACACCTATTTGAGCTGATTTTAGCATAGAAACATCATTCAAGCTATCACCTAAAGTCATAATTTCTTCAGAAGTTATCTGATATTGTTTAGCTAAATTTAAAACAGCAATCCCTTTTTGAGCGTCTTTATGATTAATTTCAATATTGTAAGCGCCTGAAGAGGTAACCACTAACTCTGGTAAAGTGGTTTTGATTTCTTTTGTGATTTGCGCCAATGTTTCGAGATTATCATCTGCTATAAAAATTTTTAGCACTTCAATATCTTTGCGACCTGCAACTTCTAAAACATCTTCTACATGATTTAAATGAAAATGATCCAGATATGTATGGGCCATTTCCAGTGCTTGTTGATGCGTTAGATGAGGCATTGTTTCACCGATGTAAGCAATAAAGTAGTGTAAACGTTTTTCTGCATTTTGCCCAAAAACACCTTGATTGGTCATCAACTCTGCATAAACACCTTTTTCATTAAAAATTTTCCAAAGTTGATGAGTTATCTGATTATCAATGGCATTTAACCCAATTGTTGCCCCGGTTTCATCAAAAAGATGGGCACCATTTAAAGTAATGATTGGGCAAGTAATTTTTTGCTCAGTTAAGGGGATCGAAGCTTCTCGATAATCGCGACCTGTGGCGATACAAAAGATGATGCCGCGTTCTTGAGCTGTTTTAATCGCCTGCGCATTTTCCTCAGAAATTTCTAACTGACCATTTACAAGTGTTCCATCCATATCAGATGCAATAAATTTGATCATTTTATCTATCCGTCCTTTTTCAAATAAATTTTGCTTTTAGAACATGTTAACGATCTTTCTATTGATGAATCCCGTTATACAAGTTGTAATCAAGCAAAGTTTGAAACAACTTATAATAACCCGACAGGTCTTTTTGAGAAATTTTTAAGCATTTTTAGGCTAAAAGTCACCGCTTTTAGGTAACGAATAAAAGAAAACGAAGTTTTCTTGTCAACGTAAACACAGAAATAGTGGTGCTATTTCGAGGCTTTTTGACGAAAAAAGGCAAAAAATTACCTAAAAATTCGCAATTATGAAGATCGTTAACATGTTCTTAAAAAACCAAGTATTAAAAATATAACTAAAAGAGCTATCAGTAAAATACCAGCACTAATCCGTTCAATAATGCGGTAATATTTAGCTTGCTTAGGAACAGCTAAGGTAATCCCAGTTAAAATTCCTCCAATGATCCCACCAATATGCCCCCAGATATCAATCGATGAGTCAAAAAGATTAAAGATTAGATTTAAAACCACCAAAAAAGCATATTGTTTTGCAAGTGTTGACAATATTTGGTTATGGGGAAAATAATACTTTAAAATAATAAAAGCGCCAAACATCCCAAAAATAGAAGTGGAAGCTCCAGCGGAGACAGAGTCGCTATGCATGGCAAAACTTAAAATATTACCACTGATTCCTGCAAGTAGATAAATCAGTAAAAAACGAATGTGCCCATAAAGATTCTCCACTTGCTCGCCTAGAAAAAAGAGTACAAAAGAATTAAAAAGAAAATGGTAAAAGCCAATATGCACAAAAATAGGGGTGATTAAACGCCAGTATTCATGTAATTGAGTAATATAAGAATGATACAAGCCACCGAAATTAATAATTGTTTTGATGTTGGTAGCACCCATTGGAGATACTTGCATTGCTAAAAAAACAATAGATTGAATAATTAGAAAAGTGTACATAATGTACGGTATATCACAAAAGCGCCGCTTTAAAATCCTCATTTACTTTTCTCCAATGTATAATTTTTGCACTTTTTGATCAAAATTTGTCGGCTGCCAAGTATTATTGATTTGCCAAGCAAAAACTAAACTGGCCGTAAGGCCAGAAAAATCTGCTAAATAACGGTCATAAAAGCCTTTGCCAAAACCAATGCGGTAACCGCTTTTATTATAAACAATACCAGGAACAAGGATTAAGTCAATTTCTTCTTTGGTAATTAACTTAGTATTAATGGGTTCTTTGACGCCAAATGATGAAATTTTCCAGCTGATTTGGGGAGTGATTTGGAAAAAGTCCATTTGGCTATCATTTTTGGTAATAGGAACAACAACTTGTTTTTGTTCTTGCCATGCTTGCTGAATTAGTGGTTTAGTATTGATTTCAAAAGGTAAAGAAATGGTTAAAGCGATGCAGTTTGCTTGCCTCCAATTAGAACTGGCTGTTAGTTTGGGATATAAATTTTTTTCTGCTTGTATACGTATATCACCTGTAAAATTTTTTAAAAGCTTAAGTGTTTGGTGACGTAATTTTTCTTTATACTTTTGACTTTCCATTTGCTTGCCCTTTTTGCGTATAGCCGATTAATGTTATTATTATACCTAAATAATGGATATCTTTCCACGAGATTTAGGAGCTGATTGGCTTGAGTGATTTTGTTAAAGTTGATAAGTTGATTCAGAAGTTAAAATTAGAAGTAATTGTTGGTGAAACAAAAGCTCTTGAACGAAAAATTATGGTTAGTGATATTTCACGTCCTGGCTTGGAATTAACAGGTTATTTTAATTATTATGCTCCTGATCATTTGCAAATTTTTGGAAGAAAAGAGATTTCTTTTATAAATCACATGACTATTGATCAAAAACAAAAAGTTTTAAAAGAAATGTTTGCAAAAGGTTTGCCAGCTATGATTATTTCACGTAGATTAGCTTGTCCAGAAGAATTTGTCGTAGCTGCAAAAGAAGCTCAGATTGCTGTTTTACGTTCTCCTCTAGCAACTTCGCGTTTAGTGGGAGTGATCACTAATTTTTTAGCTGAACGTTTGGCTAAGCGAGTAAGCATTCATGGTGTTTTAATGGATATTTACGGCCTTGGTGTCTTACTTCAAGGTGATTCTGGAATTGGAAAATCAGAGACAGCTTTAGAATTAATCAAAAATGGACATCGTTTAATTGCTGACGACCGTGTTGATGTTTATCAAAAAGATGAATTAACTCTTATTGGTGAGTCCCCTGAAATTTTAAAGCATTTACTTGAAATTCGTGGTGTAGGAATTATTAATGTTATGAATTTATTTGGTACCAGCTCCGTGCGAGAAATGGTACAGATACAACTGGTCATTTATCTGGAACAATGGTCTAAGGATAAAATGTATGATCGGTTAGGTAGCGATGATGTGATGATTTCAATCGCCGATGTTAATGTTTTGCAAATTCGTGTTCCTGTTAAAACAGGACGCAATTTATCCACGATTATTGAAGTTGCCGCAATGAATTTTCGTGCTCATACAATGGGCTTTGATGCTATGGAAAAATTTGAACAACGTTTAACGCAGTTGATTCAAGAAAACTCAACTTAGAACCTGTCTGCCATCTTCTAGCGGGATTTCATCCACTGAAAGATGGTAGACAGGTTCTTAGAAATAAAAGGAGAGAAAAATTTGTTAGATATCTCACCAATTGCTTTGCGTCTTGGGCCATTTAACATTCGTTGGTATGCTGTTTTAATTGCTTTAGGAATTGTTATTGGTGTCTTTATGGCTTGCAAAGAAGCAAAAAAAGTTGGCTTTGCTTTAGATGCTATTCTTGATTTTGTAGTATATACGCTACCCTTTTGGCTTTTAGGCGCACGTTTATATTATGTAGTATTTAACTTACCGTACTATCTTGCAAATCCTGCGGAGATTTTTGCAATTTGGCAAGGAGGTTTGGCCATTTATGGCGGTTTGCTTGCAGGGATCATTTGTCTTTTTATTTTTTGTAAAAAACGCCATTTATCATTTTTTAAATTTTTGGATATCTTAGCTCCCAGTGTTCTTTTAGCACAAGCGCTGGGGCGTTGGGGCAATTTTATCAACAAAGAAGCATATGGATCAGCAACAACCAAGTCTTTCTTGCACTTGGCGCTTCATTTGCCATCGTTTATTGTTGAGGGGATGAAGATTGACAACATTTACTATCAACCTACTTTTTTATATGAGTTTTTGTGGAATTTATTAGGTTTAGCTTTAATTTTACTGCTGCGTCATCGAAAGAATTTTTACCGTGAAGGTGAGATTTTTTGGCAATATGTTGCATGGTATGCATTCGGTCGTTTTTTTATTGAGGGAATGCGCAGTGATAGCTTAATGATTTTTGCTCACCAACGCATCTCACAAGTTTTATCATTTATTTTCTTTTGTCTAGCTGTAGTTTTTGTCTACTTTAAACGACGTAAAAGAGTATAGTCGCTAGAGCCTGTCGTTGGGGCAGTTCGAGTTATTAATGCAGCTAATTTTTCGACGCCACTCTCGATGTCATCATTATTTTCAATAGCAAAGTGAGAGATTTTTTCGAGTACAGGTAAGTCGGTTGCGTATGCCTCGACTGCTTTTTCGCTCATATTTATTTCCGTTTCGGGAAGTGGTTTGCCATTCTCACCGATTTGAATCATAATCATTCCTTTTTTATCAAGCGCACTGGCGCAAGCGAATTCTATATTGCGCTTAATATGAATAACAATGCCAATTTTCGGTAGTATGTCGTCAAGTCCACCATCAACTGGAAGTATAGCACCTGTTGCGATAATCGAACTTTCGTCTTTTTGAATAATTTCAAGCAAAATCTTTTCTTGCATTTCAATAAGGCGATTAGCATACGACATACTGAAAAAATTTAAACCCTGAAGTTTCATTTTCTCGGCAGAGAGCGTGTCTGTATCATAAAAAGGCAGTTTTAATGTTTTTGCAGCTTGTGCTCCAAGCGTTGATTTTCCGGCATTTGGTATACCAACTAAAATATATTTCATATCATCTCCCTAAAATTCTTCAAAGGCATCAAAACATTCCTTATTTTGCATATCCTTGCAAAAAATAACAATATCACAATTTAACCTAATCCTCCTAATAATCCAGCTCTCAATCTTTTTAACGAATCGTTTGAAATATCATGCCATTTACCTGCGTATTTTTCAAATTTATCGCGCCGACTATAATGTAAAATGGTAAACGGAATAAGTAAATAAATTAACGTTGCTAAAGTGATTGTTAAGTTAGGTTGTTAACCCGTAACACCAGGTGGAACAAGTAGAGGAGCGAAAGCTGCTAAGGTGATTATTAAACCATAATGTTTAGTTATAAACTTTTTCATAATTTTTTTCCCCTTAAAAAATAAAATACATTATATCTAATTTTTATATTTTATTTTCAAAATGACTAATTTATTTCACTATTTACGACGTAATTTTACCAAAAAATGGCTTTTAATAAAGTTTTTGTGAATCATTTTTCACGTTTTTATTATTTTTCATGATCTTTTCTAAATGGCAACTTAATAAAGACTTGCTATTTAGAAAACACTTTGTTAGCGTTATAAATACAAAAAACAATAATTTCTTAAAGAAAGGACGAAGTAAAATGTTAATTGAAGAGATGATAGGACGAATTTTTAAAAATCGTCGGAAAGAGCAGCGATGTAAAGTTGACTCACTTGTAGATGGAATATGTGATAGGCATACATACTACACCATTGAAGATGGCGATAAGCGAATGAATTTTATCTTTTTTATGGATTTGGCCTCATCGTTAGGTTTTTCTTTGGATGAAATCGCTTTAAGTTCTTTTGATTATCAATTAAGTCCTAATAAAGAATTTATGAAAAAAGCATTAAATTTTTATTTTACTAACAATATTACCTCTTTAAAGGAACTTTATCAAGCCAGAGCTGCGGAAAAAGATTTAGATAATGCTGATTATGCTCATCTTTTATCGGTAGCTGCAATAATTAATGGTATGGATCCAGACTTTGCAATTCCACAAAAAATGGTGGAAAAAGTTGCAGAATACTTTTTTATTTTAAGTTATTGGGGTGGCAATGATGTTATTTTATTTGGGAATTTATCCGATATATTACCCTTTAAGATCTTAAAACAAACAACATGGAAAATTGTTGAACAAAAAGAAAAACTTTGTTTTGAAGAAAGAGGTAAACGAAATTTTTTAATATTGTTAATAAATGTTGCCTATCGGTGTTTAAGAGAAAATGATTTGGCAGGAGCAGCTGAATTTTTCAGCGAAATAGAGACTGTATTGGCCACGCAAAGAAATGAAGAAAATATACATCCAAGATTTCTTTTTAAATTTATAAAAGGGTATTACTTTTTGCTGGATGGTAAAAAAGAAATAGGCTTAAAAACAATGGACCATGCAATAGCTGTTTTTACCATTAACGAATGTTTTGAAGTAGTTGATAAGTTAAGAACTTACTACAATGAAGCATTGAAACAAGTGGGGTGAAAATATACTTCTATGTAGGAAGGTCGAGATCGTCAATAAGCCAGCTCTTAAAACTCATAAATAACTCTTAGAACCTGTTAACTTGTCTCGCTAATGAAATTTTGGTTAATTTTTAGGCAATTTGCGGCTAAAAGCACAGCTTTAGGTAATGGATTTAAAGAAATTTTGTTTTCAAAATTTCTTACAAAGTACGGAAAAATAGCCAAAAACTTGTCTGGTTACTTGCATCTTTCAAGCTTTGTTTGGTTTGTAAGCTGTGTAACGGGATCATTCATCGCTACGAGACAAGTTAACAGGCTTTTAGTCATAGCAATGGCGAAATCAATCTAGCTAAACTTTCTTTAAAACGAATAATCAGTAAACGGGATTCATATTCTTCTTTTGTGAGCACATGATAATCGGCTTCATCCGCATAAAACGCTTGTCGTGCTTTTTCTGCAAAGTCTTTATTGTAAATTAATGCGTTTACTTCAAAGTCTAGATTAAATGAACGAACATCAATATTGGCTGAACCAATACTTACTATCGCGCGATCAATGATCAGTGTTTTAGCATGCACAAAACCTTTTTCGTATGTTTCAACAACAGCGCCATAATTCAGCAACTCTGCCGCAAATGAATAGGTTGCCCAATAAACAAACGGATGATCTGGTTTATTTGGAATTTGCAAACGCACACTAACACCACTCATAAGAGCTGTTTTCAATGCTTCATGAATTGAATTATCCGGAATATAATAAGGCGTTTGAATTAAAATTTCTTTTTGAGCTATATTTATCATTTTTAAATAAACATTTTTGATTTCTTCTTCACTGGAGTTTGGACCGCTAGTTACAATTTGCAAATGCAAATCTCCCCAATCCATTTCTTTGGGGAAATACTTTTCAGGTTTTTTAATTTCATTTGAGTGCTGCGAATTCCAATCCATGATAAAACGATTTTGCAAAGAGTAAACGCCTTCTCCGGTTAAACGCAAATGATTATCTCGCCAATAACCAAATTTTGGAGAAAGTCCTAGATATTCGTCGCCAACATTAAAACCGCCTGTATAAGCAATTTTGCCGTCAATTACAACAATTTTTCGATGATTGCGATAATTGACCCGAAAGCTAAAAATCGGCTTGATTGGAAAGAAGAAAACAACATCACCACCTTCATGGATTAACTCACGAAAGTCTTTCTTTTTAACACTATGTGAACCCCAAGCATCAAGCAATATTCGCACCTTTACACCACGTTTTTGCGCCGCTAGTAATTTAGCATAGATTTCCTGGCCCAAACCATCCATTCGAAAAATATAATATTCAAAATGAATATGATTTTTGGCGTTTTTAATGTCTTGAATCAATGCATCAAACTTTTTACGTCCATCTGTGAATAGTTTTACTTTTGAATGAGATGCGTAATAATTATTTTCAAAAACAGTTACCATATGAATCAAACCACGAACATCCATATCACCAACATAAGGATTGGGATATTCACCTAAACACATTTTTTCTTTCTGCTTTGTTAACTCTTCCATCATTCCCATCTTTTTTTGGATCTGCAAGTCAAATAAACGAATGCGACTTAGTCCTCGGCCCAATAGTAGATAAAGAAAAAAGCCCACAATGGGAATAAAATTTAAAACTAAAATCCATGCCCATGTGCTAGCAGATGGTTTCTTTTCTCGAAAAACAATCACAATACTTAATAAAATATTTAAAACCAAAATAGAAGTTGAAATATTTTTATGAATAAAATCCCAGATAATTGGTAAATAATGTATCATTGTTTAACCTCTCAGAGTCTGTTATCAAAAACTTCAACACCCAAGCGATTTATTTTAAATACTTCAATTGCTCCAGAGTATTCAATTTTATTTAAAGCATCTACAAAAATTTTAACTTTTTCAAGCGGCAGAAAAGTTATTACCGCAGGTCCTGCACCACTTAAATACGCTGCATAAGCATCAAATTTTTGCGAAAGCTCACGAATTATTTTCATATGTGGTACCAGAGAGGAGCGGTACTTTTCATGAAATAAATCCTGCTCTATCATTTGCCCAGCCAGTTTCATATCATTATTTAAGATTGCTCCAATCATCACATTGGCAATTGAACTTGCTGCAATTGCTTCTTTATAAGACATTTGAGTCGGTAAAACCTCGCGACTTACCGCTGTCAACAACTGCTGATCAGGAATAAAGCCAACAATTCCAACTTCCGGAAAACGATGCTGCACACTTGCTACTTGCCCATCAACAAAACTAGCCACCACAAAGTCACCCATTACAGCTGGAGCTACATTATCTGGATGCCCTTCAATCTCAGTTGCAATTCTAACTTTTTCTTCACTAGTTAAATTTAACTTCCCTAGCTGATTAGCTAGCTCAATACCCGCTACAATTATTGATGAACTTGATCCTAGACCGCGCGCTAAGGGGATTTCAGAGTGCATATAAATTACATGCGGTTTAAGATTTGGCGCTAACTTTAAAGCAGTTTGTACCAATAAATTTGCTGAGTCACTCGGAATTTTTTCGTCAAATTCATGTCGCACTTCCCACTTAGCAGAAGCTACTCCTATCTCAATTGTCAAATAACGATTCAAAGCAATTCCGCAAGAATCAAAACCAGGTCCCAAATTAGCACTTGTTGCCGGCACCCGGATTTTCATAGCTGCGCAACTTTCTTACGCAAATACTGACGCATCATTTCAACGTCACTCATTTTTTTAATATCTACTACAGATTTACCAATTGCGGTATCTGGATCTTTTAAACCATTGCCGGTAAATACACAAGTAACTGTCTCATTAGGCTTAATCTTCCCTTCCTTAACATGTTTTATCACACCAGCTAAAGACGCTGCTGAACCAGGCTCAATAAAGACACCATCCATGCGGGAGGCTTTGTGATAGCTTTCTAAAATCTCTTCATCTGTTACTGAATCAATAAAGCCATTTGACTCATCTCTTGCATTTTCTGCTAATTTCCAAGAGGCAGGATTGCCAATCCTAATTGCTGTAGCAATCGTTTCAGGTTGCTTAATCGGACTACCTTTAACAATTGCGGCGGCACCTTCTGCTTCAAAACCATGCATTCTTGGCAGAGCAACTCCTTTAACATCACCCCACTCTTTAAACCCTTTCCAGTAAGCTGAAATATTGCCTGCATTGCCCACAGGAATAGCCAAAACATCTGGCGCCCTACCTAAATCTTCACAAATCTCAAAAGCAGCTGTTTTTTGACCTTCCAAACGATAAGGATTTACCGAGTTTACCAAAGCAATCTCCTCTGTTGCTGCAATATCACGTACTGCTTTTAAGGCTTCATCAAAATTACCATAAATTGCAATAATTTCCGCTCCATACATAATCGCTTGTGCCAATTTACCAAGCGCAATCTTCCCTTCAGGAATTACCACATACGCTTTAATCTCAGCGCGTGCCGCATACGCTGCTGCTGCCGCTGAAGTATTTCCTGTCGAAGCACAACAAACAGCCTTAACTCCTTCTTCCACAGCCTTGGCAACCGCCATCACCATTCCGCGATCTTTAAAGGATCCCGTTGGATTTAATCCTTCATATTTTCCATATAAATTAAGATTCAATTCTTTAGATAGATGAGCCAAATAAATCAAGGGGGTGTTCCCCTCGCACAGCGAAATTTTTGGTGTTGCTTCATTTACAGGAAGATAATCTTTAAAGCGCTCCAATAAACCTGTATACATAACTATATCCTCCTAGTTAATCAAAAATATTATAAACACTAATTAGTTTAAAATCTGACGTACTTTCAATGCTTTTCAAAAATTTACTTTTTATTTTTGCACTTGCTTCATAAGTAAGCACTATCACTTGTGTATCATAATCAATCATTTCTTTAATTTTAATTTGCGCTTTGGCAAATAAACTTCTCAGTTGCTCAAACTGCTTTTTCCCATCAAGAACTTCAAAATGAAAGTAGTATTGATTTATAACTTGCGAATCCGCAGCTAATTTTGTTGGCTTTTTATATATATTAAATGGAATTCCCAAAACTTTATACTGAACATTTTGAGCAATTGCTACCAGATCAGCAACAACAGACGCTGCTGTAGGTAAACTACCTGCTCCAGGTCCATAGTACATTGACTCTCCAATCCCTGCCGACTTAACAAAGACCGCATTCATTTCATTATTAACATTGGCTAATTGATGATTTTTATGAACTAAAGCAGGGGCAACTGTCACATCAATGCCTTCATCAAACTTGCGAGAGCAACCAATAAGTTTAAATACATAATCTAGTGAGTTTGCCATTTTCACATCCTGACTTTGCAACATGCGAATGCCTTGTATTTTTACATCATCTAATGAAATTCTCATGCCATAAGCAAAAGCACTTAAAATAACCATTTTATAAGCTGCATCAATTCCATCAACATCATTGGTTGGATCAGCTTCAGCAAAACCTAACTCTTGTGCAGCAACTAAAGCTTCAGCATAGGTTGCGCCTTTTTGCGCCATTTGCGTTAACATGTAGTTAGTCGTCCCATTTACAATACCTAAAACTTCATCAATTCCATCTGCACTTAAAGAAGAACTTAACGTCCGTAAAATGGGGATTCCACCAGCAACTGCTGCTTCATAATAAAAACTAACATTCTGCTCTTTAGCTAATGTAGTTAATTCTTCGCCATAAGTTGCAATCAAATCTTTATTAGCACTTACCACATGTTTATAAGCATTTAAAGCTTCTTTAATAAAAATTCGTGCTTGCTCAATTCCACCTATTAACTCTACAACAACATCAATTTCAGGATCTTGCACAATATCTTTAATATCTGGCACCAACTGAAAATGGTATTTTTGCGCCAGTGCTTTTTTGACTTCAATATCCCGCACTAACGCTTTAACAATAGCGATTTTCATCCCAGTAATTTGCTCAATTTTATCCTTTTGTTCTTGCAAGATAGCAGGAACCCCAGAACCTACCGTACCTAGGCCCAATACAGCAACTTTTAACATCCTCTTTAACATTGTCTTCTCCTCAATTAGCTTTTTTTCTAAACTAATTTGCTGATACATGATCCCAATTATAAATAAAAAAATCATCGATCACCACTAAGAACCTGTTAACGATCTCTTAGCGGATTTAAAAAATATTTATATTAGTTGAGTTCATTTTTTCTTTTCTGCGTACTTTTTATTTGAGTCTCAAAAATATATTTAAGAGCGTGTTGACGTTCTAAAGGAATTATTATGGATTTTGAAGAGTTTTGGTTAGCAAAAAAACGTTGGATAATTAGCGGAGTGGTAATTATCAGTTTGATGATTTTGTGTTTGTTTCTGATTTTTCATTTATCATCTAAACAAGAAATAGAAGATAATGACTTTTTACGCTCGATAAAAAATTCTTCAACTGATAAGCAAAAAAAGGGGACTGCCGAAACATCTAGTTCTTCTTCAAAAATTTATGTAGATGTCAAAGGAGCCGTTTATAAACCAGGAATGTATTGTTTAACAAATGACAAAAGAGTAAACGATGTTATTAAAATGGCAGGTGGTCTAACAGAACAGGCGGATGCAAAGCAAGTAAATTACGCGTTAAAACTTGTTGATCAGATGCTTGTTTATATCCCTCAAATTGATGAAGTGGTTGCTAGTAATATTTCAACAACAAATTCATCTAACCCAAAAACGGATAAAAAGATTAATTTGAACACAGCTACATTAGAAGAGTTGCAAACATTAACGGGAATTGGGGCAAAAAAAGCCCAAAAAATCATTGATTATAGGGAAGCAAATGGTTTATTTGCCAAAGTTGATGATTTGCAAAATGTAAATGGCTTTGGTGCAAAAACAGTAGAAAAATTAAAAGATAATTTGACGGTGTAAAACGTTAAACTCTAAGAACCTGTTAACGATCTCGCTATTGATGAAATTTTTGGTTAATTTTTAGGCAATTTGCGGAAAAAAACGCAGAAATAGTGGTGCTATTTCGAGGATTTTTGACAAAAAAGTGTCAAAAATTAATCAAAATTGCGCAATTTTGGAGATCGTTAACAGGCTCTAATAAGGCAAAAAGAAAAATAGTAGGTGAAAAGATGAGTTATAAACGGATTCCTTGGAATCAATATTTTATGGGACAAAGTGTTTTATTATCGTTAAGAAGTACTTGTGAGCGTTTAGAAGTAGGAGCGGTAATTGTGCGGGATAAGCGAGTTATTGCAGGCGGATATAATGGTTCTGTTAGCGGTGATACGCATTGTATAGATGATGGATGTTATGTTGTAGATGATCATTGTGTGCGTACGATTCATGCCGAGATGAATGCTATTTTGCAGTGTGCAAAATTTGGAATTTCAACAGAAGGTGCAGAGATTTATGTTACTCATTTTCCCTGTCTGGCTTGTACTAAAATGATTTTACAAGCAGGAATTAAAAAAATTTATCATTTAGAAGATTATCATAATAATGAATATGGATTAAAATTGATTTCTGCTGTTGGAGTTAAGGTAGAGAAAGTAAAATTATCGCGAAAATATTTTGATAAATTAACTTTTGGTGAAAATGATGAATCTTTCTTACCTGAAATTAACGAAGAGTAAATTTTTTTATCTTTTACAAAAGACGCCATTTATTTTATTAAGCTTAGTGATTTTATCAGTGACTTTATTATTTTATAATTTTAGCTTAGCAAGTGTTTTGTTTGTGATTTTTACTGTAATCCGTATTGGAATAAGCAAAGATAAAACTTTAATTCTGCTGGCTGTGGTCTGCGCTGCTTTTATTGGCTGTTTGATTGGTCATGAAAATTCTTATTACCATCAAGCGCAAAAAATGACAGGTAATTTTTGCGGACGAATTGTTGTTCAATCGGATACTTTGCAAATAACTGATCATCAAGTATCTTTTGTTGGTAAACTCAATAAAAAGACAAGAGTGATGTGTTTTCTTCCAATAAAGCTTGAACAAGAACAAAAAAAGTGGCAACAAATTAATTACCCAATTGCATTATCTTTTAAAGGAGAATTACAGATTCCTGAAGGGCAGCGAAATTTAAATGGCTTTGATTATCAAAAATACTTGCGCGGTAAGAAAATACTATTAGTATGCTCTATTGAGCGCTATTCTTTAAAGAAATATCATTTATCTTCTATTGAAGATTGGTTGTCCTGGTTGCGTTTTTGTGCGATTCATAAAGTAAAGCAAACATTTCCAAAACCGCTTCGTTATTATTTAGAAGGTTTATTGTTTTCATATTCAGATCGAGAGTTTTCTGATGTTTTAGCAAGATTTCAGCATTTAGGGATTATTCATTTTTTCTGTTTAAGTGGACTACATGTTATGTTTTTCTTAACATTATTTCGCTATCTTTTATTAAGACTTGGTGTGAATCTTGAAGTAACTTTAATCTTGCAACTTTTGGCTAGTTTTCTTTATGCAGGAATGGCCGGTTTTGCAGTTAGCCTTCTTCGAGGGTTGTTTCAAAAAAATGCAGAATATATCTCACAACGTTATCGTTTTGATTTAAACAAGCAGGATTGCTTTTTTCTTAGCTTATTGTTAGGGATGTGTGTTAATCCATACTTGCTGATGACTGTAGGGGGTCAACTTTCATATGGTTTTGGTTTTGCAATTCTTTTTTGGCAACCATTAGTTGCCCGCATTCTTTCAAAAGTTATGCAAAGTCTGATCTTTTCGGCGGGATTATCGATTACTCTTCTCCCACTTTTGTGGTGGAACTTTTTTGAATGGAATCCATTATCTTTAATATTAACTTGCCTTTTAAGCTGGATATTTGAGCATTTTTTATATGCCGGTTTGGTTTTTGTCTTCTGTTTTCCCATTTCGTTTTTGATAAATTTATTAAATGCTTTGCTGCAATTTTTAAATAATTTTTTAGAAATGATTGAAAAAACTTTTCCGATTAATTGGTGTGTTGGAAAGCCGTCATTATTTTTATTAATTCTAATGTGGATATTGATTTTTTGGGGAATGAATTTTCTTGAGAAGAAGAGAAAATTTTCATTTATATGTCTTTGTCTGATTTTTTTGCTGTTTCCTTTTTTGATTAGTCACCCTTTTTATGGTTTAGTGATGATGGTTGATGTTGGTCAAGGAGATAGTTTGTTGATCCAGGAACCATTTAATCAAAAAGTAACTTTAATTGATACCGGCGGGCGATTAAGTTTTGGAAATAATAGCCATCAAGTAACAAATGCAGAAAAGACGCTGATACCTGTTTTAAAAAGTCGAGGTGTTCGGGTGATTGACTCGCTTTTTTTAACTCATGCGGATGCTGATCATTGTGGCGATGTAGATATTTTGGCAAAAAAAATCAAAATTCGAACCATTTACCTTCCAAAAGGTGCGGAAAAACGAAAAATGCTTCGAAAAAAACTACTTGCTATTGCGCAAAAGGGAACAAAAATTAAACTTGTACTTGCTCCGCAAAAAATTGATAAATTTTATTTATTATCACCTACGAAACCTGGAAATGGTGAGAATAAGGATTCTCTAGTTTTATACCGTAATATTGGCGGTAAAAGCTTTTTATTTACCGGAGATTTAGAAAAAGCAGGCGAGCGCGAGATAATTGAACATTATCCTAAATTGCACGCAGATGTATTAAAGGTAAGTCATCATGGAAGTGCTACATCAACTTCAAAAGCATTGTTAAATTGCCTGCAACCTCACACAGCTTGGATTTCCGTAGGAAAGAAAAATCGCTTTTCTCATCCAAATAAGCAAATACTGAAACGTTTAAAGCATCAAAAAATTTATCGTACAGACTGTGACGGCGCTTGTTATCATCAGTGGAGCGTTTTTCAAGGTTTGTTTAAGCAATGCAAAGTAACTAAGTAAGGAGAGTACGATGAGTATTGATCAACAAATTAAAAAAATAGAAAATGCTCAGCTTGATCCCATTTATGTCGTTATCGGAACAGAAGTTTATTTAAAAGAAAAAATAAAACAAGCCTTGAAAAAAGCTGCTCTTTCCGATGCTGAAAATGAGATGAATTTTGTTACTTTGGATGGAAAAAATATCGCTTTTTCAAAAATTATAGAAGAAGCACAGACGCTTCCCTTTTTTGGTGAAAAACGTTTGCTTTTTGTGGAGAATGCATGGTTTTTAACAAGCGAGAAAGTATCCGGAGCCAACTTTATTCCAGAAATGTTGATTGATTATATAAATCAGCCGTTGATGTCGACGGTTTTGGTGTTTTTAACGCCTAATAACTTAGATGGTAAGAAAAAGATTGTAAAGCTTTTAAAAAAACAGGCAACGATTGTCGATATTAGTCCCGCAAACGAACAAAGTGTTCGTTCTTATTTGAATGACGAATTAAAGCAAAATAATTTTCAAATTGATCATGATGCTTTAAATTTATTGATTTTATTAAATAATCGTGATGGCAAGACGTTTGCTTTATCTAAAGCATTATCTGATCTTTCAATGTTAATGTTGTATAAAAGTGAAGAGAAAATTATTACTAAACAAGATGTAGAAGCAATCGTTTCAAAAAATTTAGAATACAATATTTTTGATTTAAGCAGATATATTTTAAGTGGAAAAGCAGAAAAAGCAATGCGCCTTTTTTCAGATATTTTACTGCAAGGTGAAGAAGTAATTGTTATCAATGCAATCTTACTTTCGCAAATTCGTTTATTTTTGCAAGTAAAAATATTATCTAAGCAAGGTTGTCTGCAAGGAGAAATTGTCAAGATACTAAAGGTTAATCCTTATCGTGTTAAATTGGCGTTTAAGCAAACTCAAAAATTCTCTTTGTCGCTTTTGATAAATATTTTTGATGAATTAGTAGAAAACGATTATAAAATGAAAATAGGGGCAATGGAAAAAGAGCTCCTTTTCCAATTATCTTTATTAAAAATTGCCGAACAAAAATGAGAGTGACAATTTATTTTAAAAGGAGCTAAAAGTTGAATTCATTTAAACAATTTAATTTTCAATCGTTTCTTTATGAAGCGTTGGATGCCAGTAATTTCACATTACCAACAAAGGCGCAAGAGCGGATTATTCCTTTAATTCAAAAAGGTGAAAGTGTGATTGGTCAATCGCAGACAGGAACTGGGAAAACGCACGCTTTTTTATTGCCTTTAATGGATCAAGTTGATGCTAAACTTAACGAAGTTCAAGTGGTGATCACTGCGCCCAGCAGAGAGCTAGCCACACAGATTTACCAAGTAGCTGCACGGTTGGGAAGTTTTGCAAAGCCTGCTATACGAGTGAATAACTTTGTAGGTGGCACCGATAAACTTAAACAAATTGAGCGTTTAAAAACCAGGCAGCCACATATCGTTATTGGTACACCGGGACGTCTTTTCGATTTAGTTAAAAACCAAGCTTTGCGTATTCATACCAGCAGTGTTTTTGTTGTCGATGAAGCTGATATGACTTTAGATATGGGCTTTTTAAAAGAAGTTGATCAACTGGCTAGTCATCTACCGGAAAAATTGCAGATGTTAGTCTTTTCTGCAACGATTCCTAAAAAATTAAAACCCTTTTTAAAAAAATATATGGAAAATCCTGTGCATAAAAACATTGCTCCAAAAGAGATTATTAATAAAGCGGTTGAGAATTGGCTGATTCCAACTAAAAACAAAGATATTAAACAGCTTATCTATCAACTGTTAACGTTAGGTTCACCATATTTAGCCATTGTTTTTGCCAATACAAAAAATCAAGTAGTTGAGATTAGTGATTTTTTAAAAGCCAAAGGACTAAAAGTTGCGACCATCCATGGAGACATTGCTTCGCGCAAGCGCAAAAGAGTGATGAAACAAATAACAAACTTAGAGTATCAATATTTAGTGGGTACAGATCTAGCAGCGCGTGGAATTGATATTGAAGGTGTTTCGCATGTAATCAATGCAGAAATCCCTACGGATTTAAGTTTTTTTATTCATCGTGTAGGAAGAACAGGGCGAAATGGCTTATCAGGGACTGCCATTACTTTGTATACACCAGAAAGTGAAGCCAGCATTCAAAAAATTGAAGCACTAGGAATTGAGTTTCAGCCAAAAGATATAAAAAATGGAGAAATTGTAGAGGCCTACGATCGTAATCGTAGAAAAAAACGCAAGGCGCAACAAGGTAAGCTTGATATTGAATTAATCGGTTTGGTAAAGAAAAAAAAGAAAAATATTAAACCAAGTTATAAGAAAAAAATTCAAAGAGCTATTAAAGATTCTAATAAACAAAAAAGAAAGTTAACGCAGCGCAGCGCTATGCGAGCAACGCGTAAAAATAAAAAGCAGAATTACTAAAAGCTTGTTGAAGCAGTTTTGTAAAACAAAATTACCGCGTTAATTCATCGATAATTGCCTTAACGGTTGTGATTTCATTAACGCGGTAAACGTTAGCTCCTGCAAACAATAAAGCATCATCTGTATGATGATTGACTGCATTTAGCAAAGCTTCTGAAATACAAAATGGGATATCTTTGCGATTACACAGCTTTGTTAACAGACAGTTTCGGCATTTTTTAATCGGGATTGTCTGTGTTTTTATAATTGAACTAAAATGATTTTTGATAGCACGACCCGGCATGCCAACAGGGGACTTAATAATTTCAACGTCAGCTTTTGTTGCATTTAAATAACGCTCTTTGAAATCATCAGGCGCATCACACTCTACAGTTCCAACAAAGCGAGTAGCCATTTGTACACCAGAGCAACCCAGTGAGATATAATGCTTGATATCTTCTTTAGTATAGACACCGCCAGCAAAAATAACAGGAACACTAATATTGAAAGTCTTAGCGTATTCATTTGTGATTTTAACAATTTTTTTTACTTCTTCATCCATGTTGTTTATAGCCGTTTTTATCTCATCATATTTAAAACCTAAATGCCCTCCTGCTAAAGGTCCTTCGATAACAACAAAATCAGCGGTCCGCTTATAACGTTTAGCCCAAGTTTTTAAAAGAACTTTAGCCCCTTTACTGCTTGAAATAATCGGTGCAATTTTTGTTTTACTTCCTTTAACCAATTCAGGAAGATTAACGGGCAAACCTGCACCGGAGATAATGACATCTGCACCAACTTCTACACAACGTTTAATTATTTTTTCATAACCAAGTTGTGCAACCATAACATTAAAACCAATAATGCCTTCTTTAGCAATTTCCTTAGCTTTTTCAAATTGCTCTTTTATAGCAATTAAATTTTCTTTCATAGTATTTTTTTCAAAATCAGTACGTTGATAACCGATTTGAGCGGTGGAAAGAATGCCAATACCGCCTTGTCTTCCTACCGCTCCAGCTAAACGATGCAAACTAACACCAACTCCCATACCACCTTGAATAATAGGTATTTTAGCAGTTAATTCGCCAATTTTTAAGGAATTAAAAGACATGTATATTCTCCTAAATATTCCAAAAAGTGGAATTATTTTAATATCAAATTTGCTAAATTAGGCTTAT
Organism: Lactobacillales bacterium; assembly: GCA_031268845.1. GTDB lineage: Bacteria > Bacillota > Bacilli > Lactobacillales > Streptococcaceae > JAIRLR01. Next base: position 29,003 of record JAIRWP010000025.1, read on the forward strand.
TTACCTTTGAAATCTGGTTTTAAGAGCTCTATTAAGTCATTCATCATAATATATTTTTACTATACTATTTTCAACTGAATGAATTGCTTAATGAAAAATACCCGCTAAGTGAAATCTTTTTGATACTTAAAAACCGTGAAGCGCCCTTACCCAAAAACTAAGTCAGATCGCTTCACGATTTACCTTATATTTTCATTATCTTTGTCCGTTAATAAGCAAAAAACAAAATAATTCTATTTTTAACTACAAAAACTTAAGATTGGAATACAGTTTCTAAAGCAGCAGTACATACATAAGCTTTTAAGACTTTTTTTCCAAGTCCATCATTTTGAGAAATTGCATCTATCATCGATTTTTCCACAACATCTTTCAAATTTTCAAATACATCCTCAGCTTGGTTATTTAGCATCCAATCTTTAATTTTTTGAATTTCTCTATCTGAAGCTTCTTTTACTGAAATTTTATATTCTTCTTCAGCTTGTGCCATAAGAATATCTTTTTGGTCTCCCATTTCAAATAAAGCTAATTTTTCTTCAGTAGTCATTTGATCCACAACTAATTTTAACCACCAAATATCTCCTTCAGTAATGTGAAGATTGCAAAATTCCACTAATTGAGCATGGTTTAATCTAGATAAATTAATACGAAAATTGTTTAAATCTTGTACTTTAATTCCCTTACTTTCACAAAATTCTTTCAAATCTTCTTTGCGTTTTGTAACTATAGGATTTTCTTTATCATCTTCCCCTACTTTAAAATCCCTATCTTTAATTTCCACACTGCTAAACAGCCATTCGTTATGAAGATAATTTATCAAGCTATTTTTTGTTACCCTATAATTACTCAAAAATTGAACAAATTCAGTGTTGTCGCTAGGTTGCTTTGATAAAAGCATTACACCAATTGGTACTTCTACACTGTCAATTATAGTCAATCAACTTAAAAATCAAACTAAAAAATTTAAGATTGCTTTACTGATTTCTTCAAATTCACAGCTATGTTTTTTAAGCCATTTTTTCATATTTGCCCAAAGATGTTCAATG
>JAIRWP010000045.1 GCA_031268845.1 Lactobacillales bacterium
TCGATCAAAACCAACAATCGCCATCTCCGTTACACCAAGCTTATGCGCGCGCTTAATTGCATCTTGCTCATCACCTTCAAATTCCTTAACATTTAAATGCGTATGCGTATCGAAAATCAATATGCTCACCTCAATATGAATTTAAACACCAACCGAAGAAAAATAATATAAACTTCATTTTTTAGAACCTGTTAACGCTCTATCTATGGATGAATTGCGTTTAGCAAATTGTAATCAAGTAAGCTCAAAACAATTTGTAAACCTGGCAGGTTTTTTGGAAAATTTTTACGCAATTTTAGGCTGGCGCACGGCTTTTAGGTGTTGGATAGGAAGTGACCAATAGGAAGTTTTCTGTCAAAAAAAGCAGATTAGCTGTGCGTTGATTCTAAACCAAGTTTTTTTAACAACAAAGAGCGAAAAACAGCCAAAAACTTGTCGAGTCACTTGCATCTTCCAAGCTTTGCTTGGTTTGTAAGCTGTATTCATCGCTTGAAGACAAGTTAACAGGTTTTAATATTTCAAGCATTTTGTCAAATGTGAGTTTTCTTACGCCAAAGATTACTAAATATTTTTCGTTCGATAGATAATTGGGGGAGTTTTTTTATTATTTACCATGATGTTATTCTACTTTATTTTGAAATTTTAGAACAAGCCTATTGAAAGTATTTATTCGTTCTTCAAATAAATGACTCGATCTGCCCGCTTAATTAAGTCTTCATCATGTGAAACGTAAACGACCGTATGATGATTGCGAGCAAATTTTTCTAAAATTTGAAAAACCATTTCTTTATTTTCAGCATCTAAATTTCCGGTAGGTTCATCTGCAAAAATATACTTTGGTTTTGTAATTAACAATCGAGCCAAAGCTACACGTTGCTGTTCTCCACCACTTAAACCATACACCTTCCGATTCAAGTACATCTCACTTAATCCTACTTCATCAAGCGCCTGTGCAAAAGCCGTTCTTCGTTCATTTTTATTTAAAAGAACGAACTTACTTGTCAACAATAAATTTTGCTGAACGGTATCATTTTCAATCAACCCATAATTTTGAAATACATAACCAATCTTTTCTCGGCGCAACTTTTGAATAACCGAAGGAGTCCATTTATAAATTCCGTCAATTTCCACCCTTCCCATACTTGGACGCTCAATCAAACTAACAATATTTAATAAAGTGGTTTTCCCAACTCCGCTGGGACCTGCGAAACATAAAAGTTCTCCTTCGTTTATCGTTAAATCAATATCTGAAAGAACCTGCTGCTTTTCAAAGGTTTTACTTACGTTTTCTACTTGAATCATCGAACCCTCTCCCTTCTTTTTTTCAGAAATTGAACAAAAACCACCAATTCCAGAATGCTTAAAATCAACATCAATTCCCGAGCATAATTTTGGGCCATAACAAAAACAGAACACCCAAAAATCATGTAATCAGCGATTACCCAGCAGAAAAATTCCTCTATCACAATTTTGTACCAAGGATACCCTGAGAATTGTTTAAGATGGATTCGTTTTTGATTTTTTTCATAAAGTGAATAATTAAAGCAGTAAATACAAAAAGAAAGCGTAATGCACAAGAGAATGGTACATAAAATGAAGGCCAAAATCCCCCTACGAACACGTTCAATCGCTTCACCTCGCTCATCATAAATAGACGAGACGGCTGGAATACTATCCAATAAATGATGTTTTTTCAAAGAAGGGCGAATGCTCGAGTAAGCATCAAGCGTTTTTGAAGCTTTGAAAAATATCGAACTTGACAGATAAGCGACATATTGATAAGGCATAATATTTCCAATATCCACAATCACCAAAGGGTCAGTAACAATATTGGATGTATCCTTTGCAGTCTCAAGGCAATACGTAAAATAACGTTGATGGTTCTTCACGTAAATCAAGTTAAGGTTGGGAAGTTTCTCAGTGTCACACTGGAATTGATAATCTTTTATTAAATTTTTTCGAAGATTCTCCTCGTATTTTTTAAGTGCTTCTGGAACAAGAGCCGTATAGGAATTTTTAGAAAAATCGATTCGTTGTTTCGTAATCGGTTGATTATTATTATCAACAATCGGATTCCACTGGAGATAGGTCGCATTAATAATGATGGATTTTCCGCTTGGACTCGTGAGTTCTTCAATAGGATCATGCGTATTCCATTGATATAATTTCTGTTTACTTCCTGAATGCATGGATGCATAATTTCCTGAATAAATCAATGCTAGTCGATCATAATTGTCTTGGTAAAATTGTCGATAACCAAGTTGTATTTTCTCTTGGACAGCTTTATTTTTAGAAAAAGGGTGACCGTCAAGGTGAAATTGATAAATTTCTTCTGCCTGTTTCCAAACCTCATTGGCACGATGGTCTTCATAAAGTTTTTGGGTGGCATCAATGATGACAGAAAAACAATAAGGGAAAAAGGCTAAAAAAATAAGAATAAATATTTTACTAACAATTAAAAGCGGTGTAAATAATGTTTTTTCTTTTACATAAGTAGCCAAAGTAGTTGAACAAGCCATTTTTCGATGCCATAAACCAATGAGAATTACAATCATCAATAAGATGAAGCAACTACTTATGATGAATCCAAGCAAAGAATAGCCTAAAATTTGAGTCGGCCATTGATAAAAAATGCTTTTTCCCAAAATAATCAAACCACTCACACCGATTCCACCGAGTAGTACCTTTTGAAAGGTTAATATCGTATCCAATAATTGCTGTTTTCTAGAATATCCATAAAGGATCTGCAATGATTGACGCTTGGATTGTTGAATTAAATAAAATAACAAACAATAGAGTGTAATCAAAAAGAGAGAAATACTTGAAAATACTAAGCCTAGATAGGCTATCATGATGTTAAGAAATTCTCGAATGGATTCTTTGTTAACAATAATGGTTGAAAATAATGCTGAAGTTTGTTCGAGTTCTTTTATAAATTGCATCACATCTTCTTTTTGGGATGCCCAGATGTGGTATTCTCCGTTCAATCCTAAATGTTTAAGTCCATCTAGTGAGTAGATGCGAACCGATTCCTGATTTGTCAACCAACGAACCTTTTCTACACAATTTTTTGAATGGTCGACTTGATTGGTAAAATAATGATTTCCGATTAATTGGTGGCTTTTTGATGTGTGAATCCAACCATTGAGACTGATATCGTTGGTATAAATTTCTTTTTTTTGTTTAGATTTATAAATGATTTTCATTATGGTGAGATGGTATTTTTTAGTTAATTGTTTTAGTGCTTGCACCTTCAACGCTTGACTCTTTTTCGAAGTGGACGGATCGGTGATTAAAATGTGAGTACTTTCTTGATGTAATGCTTGAAATTCAGCGGTTTCTTTTCCCAAAAAACCGCTGATAAATGCACATAAAATAATTTCTAAGCAAAGAAGCAGTTGAAGAACTCGTTTCATCTTGTATCCTTTCTTTATCACTCTCTACAAACTAAATAGAAAAAAGAAGAGGGTTCAAAAATTTTAAATCCAAAGAAATTACTGAACACCCTTTATAACGTTTATTTCTTGAATTAAATTTTTGGAACCTATCTTCTCCATTTGAATAAAAAATTTTTAATCATCGAAGTTATAATGAGAGGATGCTGTAGAAAGTGATGCGCCCATCTCAGACCTACTCCATTCTCCACCACCTACTTGTACGCCCATATGTATGTTGTCCTCCACAGGCACACCACGCATGATGTCTTCGAGTAGGATGGTTATAATGAGACCAAACATGCCAGTTAAATGGATTTCTTCGACATACACCATGATCCACCATGTGCCTGTTCAACAACTGCCAATGCTGTGATCCCTACAGAGAAACAGAGAACAGTAAGTCCTAAAGTTGCTACACATTTTTTCATAAAAGAATTTTTCATTGATTTTCCCTCCATACTCATTTTTTGTTCATGATTTAAGTATTCTATACAACAATACAATGCAATTTGTCATTTCAGAGTCAAAAGATTTTATAATTTAGAAAAACATCATTATTTGAAAATTTATTTACAATATAGCGAACGGGTGTTCAGTTTTTGTAAGGTATGACCAATAATTTTTTCATAAAAAGTATGTTTTCTGTGAAAATGAATGATTATTGTTTTTTATTTAAAAATATTCTTCTTCATTTCCTCAAATTATTTAAAAATCTTATTTTCTAAAAATTTTATCGAATACTGCAACGAAATTGTACCATACACAAAAAAACAAGCAAATGAATCCCCGAGTTTAACAGCCCATTTCAGCCTCATCCCGCTCCCTGTCTGTGATAGAAGCGTTTTTTCTTAGAACAAAAACATAGGTACATAAAACTGTATCCTCACAAACCTCTCCTACCCAACTACAGCCTGATCAATCTCTCGCTTAAACCTCCTCAATTCACTCCCCGTCGGTAAACGAAGCATCGGATCCACACCAAACGCCTTAAACACCTCAGCCAAATCCTCGCTCACCCAACTCACTCGATAATAACCACCCGGAAGCAAATCAGCCTTAAACTCACTCAACGCTCTCTTAATTCGGTCTGCCGAAAGACCCAGCCGCCACTTTCG